>JBFHEW010000213.1:0-5370 GCA_041583955.1 Bacteroidia bacterium
AGACCTCCAGCTCCAGCATAATCCTTTGCTATCCTTTGCCCGAAGAATAGCATGACCAAAGAAAGCGCTGACAGGACGGTCCCTGCAAATACAAGGCAGAAACTTCTATAAACCAACACTTCCACTACCCCAAGTGCAGAAACTACGCCAGCGGCAAGTTCCACAAAGGTCAAAGTTGCCAATAAGAACGGCACCATTCCAGAGAGGAATGACTTGGAGAAATGGCCTGTAAGCCACTGAAGATTCCCTTTCCAATCAATCACCTTATCCAACCCGGATTGCAGAAAGAGAATGGCGAAAAACACAGACACGAATGCCTGAATGAGCCACATTCCTTGAAAGTTGGAGATGAAAGAACAATCGGTTATGAGGCAGATGAGCATGTCAGTTATTACAATTGATTAGCTGATGAGGTGATAAAGTTATCAGAAAAGCCATCCTTTTTCATGGAAACCGACATCCTGGACAAGCTTCAAGGTCTATTGCTGATGCTGAAAATGGAATGTGACGCTGCCTGGTTCCGAACGATGGATCAGAATTCTATGAATCCTTTGAGTTGGTTTCCGATCTCTTTCAAGGTGGCTTCATCCGTCAGCGTGCCATCTGTTTGCAACAGCAGATGCACCTGCGAGAGATAGACCTTCTTCTTATATACTTCCGTGTCGAGGTAATGGAAGATTCCTGTCAAATGATCCAGCCCACGAACGTTTCCGGATCTACCAGAGGCCAACCCTACCAATGCCACTTTCTTATGGGCAAAGTCGCCATAGTCGCAGGCATCCATGAAGAACTTCACGTAGCCCGGAAAACTACCGTTGTATTCGGGAGTAACGAAAATGAGCTTGGTAACGGAACGGATATACTTCTCCACCAATGCTTCAAACTCCGGGATATTGCTTCCATACGCGCTGTCCTGAATCCATTGCGCAGGAACGCTTTGCAGGTCGAGTATCTGACAGGCTTCGCCCATTTCGACCAACTTCCGCTCATATACTTTAGACAGTTTCATGCTATTGCTGTCTGCCCTATCGGTAGTACAGATGATGCTGATCATTCGGTCGTATCGCTTGACATTTGATCGAAATAGTTCATGTCCTTGGTGAGCAATCCTTTCCCTAGATAGTAGAGGTCGTCCGATCTGATATTCTCCAACGAACTCTCCTTCTTGTCGAAGATGGAAGTGCCCAGGTAATAGAAATCGTCATTGACGATCTTGTCCAGTTCCCCCTTCTTTGCTGTAATGAGTGCCATTCCTAGAAAATATAGGTCATCGTTCTTCACGAACTTCAGATTCTCTTGGTTTTTCAGGAACAGGCTTTTCGACAGATAATAGATGTCGTCATTCTTAACGCTCGCCCAAGCGGATGTATCGCCTGTAAGTAGCACATAGCCCAGGTAATGCAGGTCATCTCCTTTCAACTGAATATTCTGCTGCGCCAGCGTGCCAGTTGACGTCAACAGGAACAAACCCATCAGAAACCCGACCGCAGACCGTATGGCGTAGCACAGGCTCACGATGCAAACTCAGCTAAAGTGTCCTTAATGATCCGGATGCATTCACGCAACTGTTCTTCGGTCATTACCAGCGGAGGCGCAAAGCGGATGATGTTGCCATGTGTGGGTTTGGCCAGCAGACCGTTGGCTGCTAACCTCAGGCAGATATTCCAAGCGGTTTTACTCTCGGGCGAATCATTTACGATGATGGCGTTGAGCAATCCTTTTCCCCTTACTCGTTTTACCAACGGATTGTCCTTGGCAAAGGTCATCAATTCTGAACGGAAGATCTTGCCCAATCGCTGTGCATTCTGAGCCAGGTTCTCGTCCTTAACCACTTCCAAGGCAGCCATTGCAACCTTGCAGGCCAACGGATTGCCACCGAACGTTGAACCATGTTCTCCGGGCCTAATGCAAAGCATCACTTCGTCATTTGCCAATACGGCCGAAACGGGCAGCACTCCGCCAGATAATGCTTTTCCGAGAATGAGAATATCGGGTCGGACGTAGGTAGACTCCTTGCGTTGGCAGGTACTTCCACAATCGCAATTGCCACAAACTGCCAGTAGGCTGCCCGTACGTGCGATTCCTGTTTGTATTTCATCAGCAATGAGTAATACATTGTACTTCGTACACAACGCACGTACCTTTGTAAGGTAGTCCTCATCAGGCACATTCACTCCAGCCTCTCCCTGAATGGGTTCTACAAGGAATCCGGCCACATTGGGATCCTGAAGTGCCTTCTCCAATGCTTGCACATCGTTGTAAGGGATTGATTCGAATCCGGGAGTATATGGCCCGAAATTCTTCCGGGCGTCCGGATCGTTGGAAAACGAAACAATGGTGGTGGTCCTTCCATGAAAATTGCCTTCGCATACGATGATCTTCGCCTTGTCGGCCTCCAAGCTCTTCTTTTCGTACGCCCACTTTCGGCATAGTTTAATGGCCGTTTCAACCCCTTCTGCCCCGGTGTTCATTGGCAACAGCTTGTCGAACCCGAAATACTCGGTCGCATACTTTTCAAACTCACCCAACACATCGTTGTAAAACGCGCGGCTGGTGAGTGTCAATTTCTGAGCCTGCACGGTCAAAGCGCCAACGATCTTAGGATGACAATGGCCCTGATTCACAGCAGAATAGGCAGAAAGGAAATCGTAATACCTCTTTCCGTCCGTATCCCACACGAAAACGCCTTCGCCTCTTTCGAGCACGACTGGAAGCGGATGATAATTGTGCGCTCCGTAGCGATCCTCCGTGTCTATTACGTGTTTGGCCTTGGCCGATATTTCCATCAATTCTTCTATCATTCTCTGAAATTACAGTTTCGCTGTTCCTACATCAACCTTCATTAGGCATCCGACCGACTAAAACCGACCTTCTGACCGAAATGATCGTGTTCTGACTACCGATCAGCTTCTTGTTTCAAGCGGATTACAAATATACCAAATGCCTTTGTGTGCAATTTGTTCGACTTAGGAGGAATAAGAACTTTCGCCACTCAAAAAAACACCTAAATTTGCGGCACCTTTGCCCAGGTGGTGAAATTGGTAGACACGCCAGCTTGAGGGGCTGGTGATCGCAAGGTCGTGCTGGTTCGACTCCAGTCTTGGGCACTCAAATGACACGCAGAATGGCGAGAAACTTGGTAAGAAGCATAAGTATGAAAGTCATTTTCATCCTTCTTACCTGCGCCACTCTGAGTGTCTCCGCTCAGAAGATCGAATTCGGTGAGGATTTCAACAACGTTGGTGTTCTCAAAAACCCAGGTGCCGAATGGACTGCAACCAGCTGGCCAAAAACGCTTGCGGTGATGTATTACAATGGCAAAACCACCATCAACGGAAACGCCATGAACATTCTTGTCAAGTCCGAAACTGACGGCAAACAGACCACGGACAGCGTGAAACTGGTGATCGGTCAGGCTCGGAACTGGGCTGCCTTGAGGTACGAATTCAAAGCTGCGAACACCTACACCGTATCTGCCTATGATCGCGAGTGGAAATTCCTGGCGAGTGGAGAAATTACGGTGAAAGGCCCTTCAAAGCCTCCGGTGGTTGCGGTAACAAAACCGGAACCTGTAGCAGAGAAGCCGAAACCGGTTGTTAAACCAGAACCTGTTGCCGAGATCAAGAAGGAAGAAAAAATAGAAGCACTGGAGGCTCCGACCAAAAAGGTCGAGTTGACCAAACAGCAGCTTCTTGAGAATGCTCCTGAACCTGTGTTTGTTGAATCCGTGATAAAAGAAGAACTGACCGAGGAGGAGAAGGAAACGCTCATGTTTGAAAGCTTTTACATGGCTTTTGGAAGGTCTGTTCAAAGCGGTATGCTGACAGGACAGAACGAAAAGTTCAAGGGGGTTCCTGGAGGTGTTAACGTGAAGGCGCTATTCTCAAACAACGAGGGCTTTGGTACCGAGGGTGTTGCGGTTGATGTCTGGTTCAGACCTCAGGGAGAAAAGGAATTCAGCGAGCATTATCAGGAATTGAAGGTGCCGATAGCTAAAGGCGTTACACAGGCGGATTTCCCATTGAACCTGAGAGACCGAGGCACGTATAAGGTGTCGTTATACACCGCAGACGATGATGCCGTCTGGATCGGGTCTGGTTACGTAAGCATCTACTGAAAACCTGATCAAGTCTATTTAAGAAGGCAGGCCACGTTCACCGTGTCACGGTAATATCTGCAATTGGCCGTTGTACCCAACTCAGAGGCTCCTTGTCTCCAATTGGCTTCAATACTATCGGTATAGGCTCTATCGCCACAGTTCACGCCAGAAGTTGCTGGGCCCAAACCGGTATTCACGGTGCACTCGATGCACGTATAATCAGCATACAGTCGCTCCTGTTCTTCTTCCACTTTCTTGTTGGTGCCGCAGAATTCATCCACATAGCCGATCACCTCTTGCGACTCTTTCAGTCGGACCTCGCATTCTACACACTTCTTACAACCGAAAAGAAGCGTTGGGAACACTAATATAAGTGCAGCCTTTCTCATCTCTCAATTCATACTCACCATCCAACCGAACTTATCCTCTGCCTCTCCGTACCGGATGGCCATGAGTTCCTTGGCGATCAGTTTCGACATTTTCCGTTCTGCCACCGGAGGTAGCACGAGGTCGGTTCCTTTATAACCGATGAGTTCGATGGGGGCTATGGTCGCAGCTGTTCCTACTCCGAATGCATCCAACAACTGTCCGCTGTCGTAGGCAGATTTCAGCTCATCAATACTGATGCGTCTTTCCTGCACATCAATACCGAGGTCGGCCGCAAGGGTAAGCACGCTATCGCGGGTGATTCCTTTAAGGATGGTATCTCCGGTAGGTGGTGTAACCAGTGCATCACCTATTTGGAACATGACATTCATCGTTCCGCTTTCTTCGATGTATCTGTGCTCGATGGAATCGGTCCAAAGCAATTGGTGATACCCTTTTTGCTGGGCCAATTTCGTTGGATACAAGGCTCCACCATAATTACCGCCCGATTTTGCAGAGCCCGTACCGCCCTTAGCAGCCCGTGTATACGTATCCTCAACCATTACCTTGAGTGGCGTGGTGTAGTATGGGCCCACCGGTCCCGTGAACATGACACAACGATATGTATCAGACGGTTTAACGCCAAGGAACTCATCCGTTGCGAACATGAAAGGACGGATGTATAGCGAGGAATCGGTGCTCCGAGGTACCCATGCATCATCAATTCTAAGCAACTCCCTCAGCGCTTCCATCATCAGATCTACAGGAATGGTTGGCATGCACATGCGCTCTGCCGAAACATTGAGTCGTTTGAAGTTGTCGGTGGGGCGGAACATGAGAACCTCTCCTTTGGCGTTCCGATAGGCCTTCATACCCTCGAAGATGGTCTGACCATAATGTAGACC
>JBFHEW010000214.1:0-5349 GCA_041583955.1 Bacteroidia bacterium
GGATAAGGACCGGATCGAAGCTACCAAGAAGAAGAACCAAATTGAAATCAAACTGGAATGAGCGGTAAGAAGGTCGTTGTAGGTGTTACTGGTGCCAGCGGTTCAATCTACGCCAAGGTTTTGTTCGATCGGCTCATTGAACTGCAAGACCAAGTGCAAGATGTAGGTGTGGTATTCAGTAGAAATGCACGCGAGGTCTGGAAATTGGAGCTTGGCAATTCGGATTTCGAAAACCTGCCTTTCAAGATTTACGATGCCAACGATTTCATGGCGCCTTTTGCTTCCGGCTCAGCCAAATACGAAACCATGATTCTTGCTCCATGCAGCATGGGAACAATGGCCCGTATCGCAACCGGTGTTTCCAATGACCTGATGACGCGAGCGGCTGATGTAATACTGAAGGAAAGACGCAAACTCATTCTTGTTCCAAGAGATACTCCGCTGAGTCTCATCCACATCAATAACATGAAAACGATCACAGAGGCTGGTGGGATCATCGCGCCAGCAAGTCCATCGTTTTACAGCAACCCGAAAGATTTTGAGGAGCTTGCGAGAACCGTCATCGATCGTGTGCTCGACCTAGCAGGTTTCGACCTGCAATCTTACCGTTGGAGCGAAGATCGATCTTGATTTCCTGTTGAAAGCTCCTTGCTGAAAACCCATGTTCCATAGTTGGGTTCAGTACCTTCGCACGCAGTAAAAACACGAAATCATGGCGTCATCTTACCTCATCAAAAACGTAAATCTGGTCAATGAAGGAACCATCCAAAAAACGGATGTACTTGTTGAGGGTGCGAAAATCGCCAAAATTGGAAGCAATCTTTCTGCTGGGAGCGCGACAGTCATTGATGGTGTTGGAAAACACCTACTGCCCGGTGTGATTGACGGGCAAGTTCATTTCCGCGATCCTGGGTTGACCCACAAAGCAGATGTGACCAGCGAAAGTAAAGCTGCCATCGCAGGTGGCATTACTTCGTTTATCGATATGCCGAACACGCGACCGAACGTGCTGAGCAAAGAAATCCTGGATGCGAAGTATGAAAATGCCAAAGGTCGTTCGTGGGCCAATTATTGCTTCTTCCTTGGCGTGAACGGCTCCAACATTGACGAGGTAATCGCGATGGACACTTCGAAAGAGTTAGCGGTTACAGATGACGGGCTCTATTTCTCAGACAAGGGAAACATCTTGGCCGATCAGCCCGAAATGCTCGAAAAGTTCTTCGCCAACTGCAAGAGCATTCTCGCCATTCACTCCGAATTGGAATCTGTTGTAGATGCCAACGAAGAAAAATTCAGAGCCGAGTACGGAGAGGATGTTCCCGTCAAATTTCATCCCATTATCAGAAGCGAAGACGCTTGCTACGATGCTACCAAAAGAGCCATTGAACTGTGTAAAAAACATAACGGCAGGCTACACATTCTACACCTTACCACCGCCAAGGAAACGAAACTTTTCCGCAACGATATTCCGCTGGAGGAAAAGCGCTACACCACAGAGGTCTGCGTGCAACACATGTGGTTCAACGATGCCGATTACGAACGCTTAGGAACCAAAATCAAATGGAATCCAGCCATCAAGTCTAAGAAGGACAATGAAGGGTTGTTGGCTGCCTTGCTCGATGATAGAATCGATTTCATCACGACTGACCACGCACCACACGCTTGGGAAGAGAAGAACAATACTTACTTCAAGGCCATGTCGGGTGCGCCAATGGTGCAGCATGCATTGCCTGCCATGTTGGAATTCCACTTAGATGGGAAAATCGGCTTGGAAAAGTTGGTTGAGAAAATGTGCCACAACCCTGCGCGCTTTTACAAGATCAAAGACCGCGGCTATGTACGCGAGGGCTACGCTGCCGACCTCACTCTGGTTGATCTGAACAAACCGTGGACGGTTGCCAAAGACAACATTCTCTACAAATGCGGCTGGTCGCCCATGGAGGGCCAGACATTCCGCTCTAGCATTACCCACACGTTTGTGAATGGGGAATTGGCCTACGACAACGGAAAATTCTCCGAGAACGCTGCGGGACAGCCGTTGGAGAAATCCGTGTGATTCGGATTCAACCCAGCTTCTGCTGTTTCAATTCCTTGTAATAAAGTTTCTCGCGATAATTTCAGGAACGATGGTGCCGTTCAAGGTTCGAATGTCTAAACCTACGCACCATGAAAACGCTTCTCACCGGCCTTTTGAGCATCGCGCTCATTTCAAATTCCATCGGTCAAACAATCCCACGCCACAACGTCTTTTTCGCGGCCAATAGTTCCGACCTGCAATACAGTCCTGCACGCGTAGTGGAATCCGTTTACACCAAACTCCCAGCTGGCACGCAGATCCGTTTTGGAATAACAGGACCGATCTCCAGCCATCACAACAATATGGACAGAAACAGAATTACTGCCGCCCGAGCGCATAGTATTCTCAAACTGCTAAAAACAATAACTGCCGATGGCGATGAATTCATCGTTTCTGATGCGAACAATCCGAAGCTTCATTTGCAAGCAGAACTAGCTTCCCGACAACCTTTCGAATTGGAAATCCTGCTTACCAAAGCTCCTGCTTGGATTGAACCCGAATTCACCAGCATTGACGAATTCCTCCCGCTTCCTGTTCAAACGTTTACCATCAATCCGCAAGAGGATAATCGACTGGTAGGAGAACAAGGAACGGTCATCAACATTCCCGCGTTCACATTACAACTAAAAAATGGCTCTACGCCAGCAGAAATGACGGTAGAGCTAAAAGAGGTTTACGGTGGCGGACAACTGGTACAAGCCAATTTGCACACAGGTTCGGGCGGCCGAATGCTTCGTTCAGGGGGCACGATTCATATTGATGCCAACACCAACGGAAAACCAGCCCAAGTTGCACGAGGCAAACACCTTGACCTGGAATTTCCGCATGGCGAAGAAGTAACAGAAAACATGGAGGTTTTCAATGGACGGGTTGACCGAAGTGGAAACTTCGATTGGGTTCCGAAACCGGGAATTGTGCAACTCGAATCGCGCGTGCGAGAAGAGTTTTACATCAATGATGTGAAAGTGAGCAAGGAAGAGTACCTCGCCCGTATGCAAGCGTGGGAAGACCGAAAAGCCGAACGCATACGCCAAGAAGCCGAATGGGCCAAAGAGCAGGAGATCAGTAACGACATTGCCGCCAATGCCGATGCAATGGACGCTTACCTATTGAAAAGTGATCAACTGGGCTGGATAAACTGCGATGAGTTCTACGATGTGAAGAACAAAACAGATGTTATCGTTCATGTAGACACAACCTATCGGCCTTCTGTGAGAATGGTTTTCGATAATATCAGTTCTGTGATGGGTGGAGAATACAACCACCGTACTGGGACAGTTACTTTCCGTGATGTTCCCGTTGGAGAATCGGTTCGGTTGGTTGGCTACTCCATTATGGATGGAACGGCTTATATGGATAACCGCAACGTGATCGTGTCTGAAACGTTAAAACACAATCTGAAACTAGCTAAAACCACCAAACAGCAGATGGAAGCGGAGTTGGCATCGCTGAAATGATACTTAAGCGGGGGCCTAACACCCGTCATGATTCGTGCGCTGAACACGCGACACATCATATCCTCGTTCTCCCCACTTCTCCAATAAGCTATCGTAGAGGGTTTGATCGAATGTCGGTGTGCGAGAGAGAATCCAGAAGCTTTGCTTGTCGCCAGAACCTACCACGGCCCATTGATAGTTCGGTTCAAGGTCAATGATCCAGTAATCAG
The DNA here is from genome assembly GCA_041583955.1 of Bacteroidia bacterium. Classification (GTDB taxonomy): domain Bacteria; phylum Bacteroidota; class Bacteroidia; order UBA10329; family UBA10329; genus UBA10329. The sequence continues at coordinate 3,744 of JBFHEW010000214.1, forward strand.
CCGCGCCAAAACCGAAGAACGACACAAGCAGCTTGGCGTTTCCGCTGTTCGGTACAATCGTGGCCGTTCCCTCGATTCTGTTCTCAAAGCCATTCGGGGAGAAAAGATTGCATGCGTTGGTAACCGAAATCTCCGTTTCGGAAATGGCGGCATATTCTGCTGTGGTGCAGTTGCATCCGGTTTGGAATATCTGCGGAATGCTTCCTATTTCGTACCACAGACCTGCATACTGACTGATGATAACGGTGTCTACCGTTTCGCTGAACGTTGTAGTCGTATCAGGCACAACATCGGTTGAGTCGGTCGGTGTAACCGTGGTGGTATCCTGAACGGTGCCGATGATATCGTCCTCCACTGGAATTTCTTCTTTGGTGCAAGACGCTAAGGCTAATAGAATAACTGCTGTGGTTACGAAGTGTGCGATTGTAGTCTTCATGCTTCGGTAACACGGGTTGCGCAAAAATGTTTGCATGAGAAGGCGTATCATCTGCATAGAGCAGAACTGGAAATGACTTCCCTGAATCGAAAGCGAACTCTTTACCTTCGCTGTTGTTCCCTATTTCCAATGAAGTATTTACCGTTTGTTCTGCTACCATTCGTGCTCTTTTACAAAGGAGTTCAATCACAGAACACCAAAGAAGAAAAAATGAAAGTTGAAGTTTGGAGTGATGTGGTCTGCCCGTTCTGTTACATCGGCAAGGCCCATTTTGATGAGGCATTGGCGCAGTTTGCCGAGAAAGAGCACATTGAGTTTGTTTGGAAGAGTTTTCAGCTCAATCCGAACCTGAAAACAAATCTTGACCAAAACCTATACGAGCACCTTTCGGAAAGCAAAGGCATTTCGGTGGAACAGGCAAAAGGAATGGGAAGTCATGCCGCACAGATGGGAAAGTCTGCTGGCTTGGCACTGAACTTCGATGAATGCGTTGTGGCCAATTCGTTCAACGCACATCGATTGATCCATTTCGCGAAAGCGAACGGTAAGCAACAGGAAATGAAGTCGCGGTTGTTTCAAGCCTATTTCACCGAGGGCAAAAACATTGACGATGCGGAAACGCTCATCGCGTTAGCGAAAGAAATCGGGTTGGATGCAGACGAAGCAAAAGCCGTATTGGGTAGCGACAAATACGCTGACGCAGTTCGTAGTGACATTCAGGAATCGCAGCAATTAGGAGTTCGTGGCGTTCCTTTTTTCGTATTCGATAGAAAATATGCGGTTTCGGGCGCTCAGCCTACCAACGCATTTTTAGAAACATTGGAGAAATCGTTTACCGAATGGCGAAAGGAAAATCCGACCGTTCAATTGCAGGTTTCAGACGGTCCTAGCTGCGAGCCTACCAAGGCGTGCGATTAATAACACCCCTTTACGAAACGTATACGAGTTCAACACGTACAGTTCCATGTTAAATGGGCAGCTCCATCCGGATAGCAGCCAGAAAGGGCCATATCGTTCGGCCATGGGTCTTTCGGTTGCATCAATCTATGCGATTTAGTAGTTAGATTCATGGCCATGAAACGTCCTGATTTTATTTGTATCGGAGCCCAAAAGTCTGGCACGACCTGGCTTCACAATAATCTTCAACAGCACCCCGATGTTGCTTTTCCC
>JBFHEW010000215.1:0-5328 GCA_041583955.1 Bacteroidia bacterium
CGGTGAAAGGGGTCGGGTATAAATTCGAGCAGTAACTTCGCTGGCGTGAAAGGCCCGATACAACGAAATCTTGTTTCATCTGCCGCAATCGTTATTTCAATAACGCTTACCGTGCTATTGTCTGCCCTGGACCTGTTCTGGTTCGGTAACTTCAGTTTTTTACGGGCCATCGTCACACTTTTCGTGCTCCTGACCGTGAGCTATGTGATGATCCGGTACGTAGTGAATCAGTTCATCTACGAAAAGATAAAGCTCATTTACAAGACCATTCACAACCTTAAAACCCCGAAATCGAGGTTGAAAGCCATGCTGAAAGAAGATGCTGACCCGTTGGAAACGGTGAACAACGATGTTGTGTCGTGGGCAGAAACAAAGCAGCAGGAGATCCAGACATTGCTCGAACAGGAAGAATACAGAAGGGATTTCCTGGGCAATGTTTCGCACGAACTGAAAACCCCGATCTTCAACATTCAAGGATACGTTCACACCTTACTTGATGGTGGTCTGGAAGACAAGGACATCAATCGGAAATTCCTGATAAGAGCAGACAAGAGTGTGGAACGACTTATCTCTGTGGTGGAAGATCTGGACGTCATATCGCGACTTGAATCCGGGCGATTGGAACTCAATATTCAACGGGTGAATATCGTAGAACTTGCCAGAGAGGTGATGGAAATGGAGGAAATGAAGGCGGAGAAACGCGACATCACCATTCGTTTCAATGATAAGTACGATAAACCCATCTATGTGATGGCCGATGGCGACCAGATCCGTCAAGTGTACATCAACCTTCTCGACAACAGTATCAAATACGGTTCTAAGAACGGCTCCATTAAACTGCGGTTCTACGACATGGATCAGAACATTCTCTGCGAGGTAGCAGACGATGGTCCAGGAATAGACCCGAAACACCTGCCACGTCTATTTGAACGGTTTTATCGTGTGGATAAAGCTCGCGACAGGCATGCGGGCGGAACAGGTCTTGGTCTTTCCATCGTGAAACATATCATTGACGCACATCAACAGACCATCAATGTCCGATCGTTGGTAGGCGAGAACTCTGGAACCACCTTCTCCTTCACGCTCAAGAAAGCGAAGTGAGAAACGCGTCAACCGCGCTCTGGAACCGGGTTCCTTGCCGCTTTTCAAACCCCGAGAACCGATCTCTGGCGTCCCAGGCCTGTTGCAGTTGGAACTGGCGTTGGTTCATCATCATATGCACACCCTCCTGATGGTATCTGCCTGCCAGATACTCCTGCTCTGTCTGACCTGGAGTAGGTACGAATACGGCCTGCTTGCCAAGTGCGGCCAGGTCCATGATGGTTGAATAACCCGAACGGGACACTACGAGGCGCGCTGCCAGTATCTCATCCTGAAGTTGTTCTGCGTTGAGATGCGAAACCACCCGCACGTTGCCGTTCACGCTTTGAACATTCTTATCGGGAGTTCCGAGCACGGCCACTGCAGAGCCATTGAAATGCTCAAGCTGACGGAGAACGAGCTTTTCAAACCGGGTACGCTGCGGCTCCGGTCCTGAAATGATCACGAGCACATCCGTGCGCAAAGCTGTTTCGGAAAAACTGAACCTCGAGAGCGAACCGATGAATTCACCGTTGCGAGGTAGAGGAAACCTATGAGCCAGATCACCAGAAAGTCCATCCGTCTCAAAATCAGGAACCCACACACGGGCGAATTTCCGCATGTAATCTGCATGCAACCGATACAGGAATGTTTCAAACATCGGAGCCTTTATCATGACCTGATGCGTCATGTATACGCATGGTACCCTATCGGTATACAGTCCGAAACGATTATCGGAAATGACCGCGTCCAGTTTGAGTCGGTCTATCATTTCGTCCAGTTCGGCATGCTCCTCCTTTATTCTCCTCAGAATATGCGGAGTAGAGCGGAACATTTTCCAAACCATGCCACTTCCTTCCGGATAGGAGATGTCGTAGCCTTCAAACTCCACCGACTCAACATCAGGGAACTCGGCCTGAAGCAGCAGCAGCGGACGTCCCGAAGCAGCTATCACCGGGGCATTCCCGGTCTTCAACACATGACGGATAATGGGAATGCAACGGGTGGCATGGCCCAAGCCCCAATCGAGAGGCGCTATAAGAATCCGTTTGCTCATTAAATATGTCGCAAAATGATAAAATTAGACCGATGAACCATTAACCCGTTAAGAATAAACATCTTAGGGTTCTATATTTGTGAACCCCAAATCACATCATGCGAAAATTGATACTTGCCCTGGTTGGCGTTGCCTTGTGCACCGTTGGCTACTCCTACGTATTCACCAACCCCGAAACAGACAGTGCGAAGAACGAGGTTTCTGCACCCGCGTACGACCGCGAAATGCAGTATAAAGGGCATAGGAAAACATCCTATTACGTCATGATGGACGACAGTGTCCGGTTGGCAGTGAATGTGTACCTGCCAAAAGGACTGAAGAAGGGTGAAAAAATACCTGCCATCCTCTTTCAGACCCGCTACTGGAGAGGCGTTGGTCTCAAGTGGCCATTTTCAGGTCTGACCGACATTGTTCCGCATACGGCCAACTTTCCGGTACTTGAATTTCCGAAATACGGCTATGGCCTCGTAACGGTGGACGTTCGTGGCAGTGGCGCATCTGAGGGAAACAAGACCCTCACGCTCTGCGACATCCGCGAAGTGCTTGACAGTAAGAACATCATTGATTGGGTTGTACAACAGGAATGGTGCAATGGGAATGTGGGTGCCACCGGTGTTTCTTATATCGGGAATACGGCCATGTATGCGCTTTACAACCAACATCCCAACCTGAAAGCCATTGTGCCGACCTACTCACTGTGGGACATTTACGATGACGTTTCTGCCCCAGGTGGCATCTACTTCCATCAGTTCATCAGCCAATATGGCGATTTCTGCGAAGCGCTCGATCAGAACATCATTCCCCCCAGCAGGAACGCACGCGGTGCAAAACTGTCTTACGGAGTGGAGCGGGTAAAGGGATATAGCAAGAAGGACATGGTGGAAATAGTGAGCCAGCACAGCTGCAACCATTACCACCGGACCGAAGGCGGCACAGCCGAATTCATGGACGACAAGTTCACGTTGAATGGGGATTTCCGCGTGAAAGATGTGTTGTCGCCTCATCAATTTGCCGACCGCATCAAGGGGTCTGGCGCAGCCATTTACTCGTGGAGCGGCTGGTGGGACGCTGCGTTTTCGCATGCTGCCATTCGTCAGTTCATCAATCTTGACGATGGTCGGAATCGACTGCGTCTTGGCCCTTGGAACCATGGTGGCGGTGCAAATGTGAGCCCTAGCATGGCTGCCCCTTCTCTGCATGACGATGTGAAGGAAGTGGTCCGATTCTTCGATTTTCATCTGAAAGGCATGGATAACGGATTGGACACATCTCCGAGGATCTATTACTACACCATGGGAGAGAATATGTGGAAGACCGCTGATGAGTGGCCCATCAAAGCAGAGCGAAGGAAACTTTATCTTGGTGAGGATGGACACGCTGATTGGACGAAGACCGAAAAATCCGAAAGCTTTACGAGTTACACAGTCGACACTACTTACACTGTTGGAAAAGACTGCCGCTGGAACTTTGACACGAACCATTCGGGAATCACCTACAAGAACGCTTCATCCGAAGACAGTATTACGGTTGTTTTCACTTTGGGCGAGTTGGAAGAGGACATGGAGATAACCGGCCATCCGCAGGTGAATCTGTACCTCAAGAGCAGTACGCAGGACGGATCGGTGTTCGCCTTTCTGGAAGATGTGGATGAGAACGGAAATGTTTGGAAAGTGACCGATGGGCAATTCCGATTTGTACACAGGAAATTGCACGACACACCTCCACATTACCAAGATGTGGTTCCTTATCACAGCTACCTCAAAGTAGATGCAGAGTGGATGGACACGACCAAGGTGGAATTCGTGTCGTTTGAGATGTTGCCAACCTCACATCTGTTCAAAAAAGGGCACCGTATGCAGATCAGATTATCGGGGGTTGATGCTTATAATTTCAAGAACCTCTATCCGAACGGAGGCTCGTGGGAGATACATCACAATGCTGCGTACCCTACTCACGTTGAGCTTCCTGTTGTTGACAGGAATCTCACGATGGGGTCGAATTGATATTCCCTAGGTATGCTGGAGCGTACTGAAACGATCAACGATTCTCGTACACGATCTTCGAAACCTCCTGAATGATGTCGGCCTGTGCTTGCCAATCGAGCCCTTTGGTCATAACGCAAAGCAGGTATTGCCTATTTCCGTCATAGACGATGCCGCATTCGTGCAGCTGTTTTGCAGGAGAATCGGCCAAGCCTCGCTCTCCGAACTTACTGGCAACTGTAATGTTAGAAGGCACTCCAGAACGCAACGCTTGCTTGTACTGGGTTCTGGTAAGTATCTGAAGCACCTGCTCCGAGTTCTCCCGCGAAAGGTAGGTTGAGTTGTAAAGGATGCGGAAAAATGAAGAATAATCCTTAACGGATAAGAAGTTCTCGGGAGTCTGTCCATTGGGTACTGGAAGACCGAGGTCCGTCCATACTTTCTGTTCAAACCCATCCTTCGTTAAGGCGGCCACGACCAACTCCAATGCGTTATTGTCTGAAAAGACCGCCATTCTGCGCACCAGATCCATCATGGTATACGACTGACCGATCTGAATGATACTGTCTGAAATGTTGGCCTCGTATGCATTCGTACGTTCTGAGAACAGCACCTTTCTCTGCATGAAATCGGGATGGCTTTCCGAGTATTTGAAAGCAGCCATGATGACCGGAACCTTTAACAGACTTGCAGGAGCAAACATCATTTGCTCGTCAATGCCAACCCATGGTCCATTGTTGAGGTCACGATAATACACGGCAACATCACTGACGGTACCGTCATGCTTGGCACGGTGTACAAAATCCAGAAGCAGACCACGGAGTCTGCTATGAGAGGCGATATCCGAAGCAACGAAATTGTCGCATTCAAGCAATGGATTGATGAGCTTGAAATGCCCGGTCATCCGCGTTTCATGTATGGTCTCCTGAATAGGTTTCCTATCGTTGGGTTGTGAAACGGTGGAAATGGAATACCTACCTAGGTAGAACCCCGCCAGTCCGGCAACAGCTACGCCTGTCAGCACCATCAACCACACAGCATTGTTTTTCATCCGATCAGATTTCGGAGCGCGAAATTAGAAACAGCGTCAGCGTGTTACTTGATGACAGAAGAAAACATTTGTTGCAATCACATACGTTTCAGTATTAACAGAAAGCCCCTCTCCCAGCGAGCTGAGAAAGGGGCCTTTCTATTTCTATTTAGGCTGGA
>JBFHEW010000216.1:0-5323 GCA_041583955.1 Bacteroidia bacterium
ACTGGTGGCGTGGGCATTGATGTAATCGACCTCTTCGGGCCGAACATTTCCCATTTCCATGGCCATGGTGAGGGCACGGAACTGCCCATCGACATTGGGATTGGAAATGTGTTCTCCGTTTGAACTGAAGCCGTAGCCCACTATTTCGGCCAAGATGTTGGCGCCACGGGCTTGGGCACTTTCGAGGCTTTCGAGAATGACAGTGGCCGCTCCTCCGCTTGGCACCAGTCCATCACGGTTTTTGTCGAATGGTTTGGATGCTTTGGTGGGTTCGTCTTCTTGAATGGAAAAGGTACCGATGCCATCGAAACTTCCGAAGGCGTAGGGATTGATCTCCTGCGCGCCTCCGCAGATGATCTGCTTCTGCAATCCCATTTTGATGAGTAGGTAGCCCATTCCGATGGAATGCGAACCACTGGCACATGCGGCACTGACGGTGAAATTGACACCTTTCAATCGGAAAATGGTGCTCAGATTCATAGTGACCGTGCAGTTCATGCTCTGGAAGATGTTGCCAGAACCGATAAGCGTGGTGTCTTTCTTTTCGCGCAGCAGGTCAACACCTTCGATGACGGCACCTGCCGTGCTATCGTTTCCGAAGAGGATTCCTACTTCGTTCGCATCGATGAATTCCTGCGTCATGCCTGCATGCTCCAAGGCCTGCTTGGTGGATGCAAAGGCATACAATGCTTCTTCGGGCATGTTCTTGCGGTCCTTGCGACCTAGATCGGCCTTCAGGTCGGGCATGGGAACATTACCGATGAGAGCCGAACGGAAACCCATTTCCTTACGGATAGGATCGAATACGATTCCTGATTTTCCTTCACGGAGAGAAGCGGTCACTTCTTCGGCATTGCTGCCGAGGCAAGAATGGATTCCAAGACCTGTTATGACAACGCGGTTGTTCATGACTGAAAAGATGATGTGAGATACCGGGGTAGAGAGATAATGAGATAGAGAGATAAGGGCAATTCAAGTTCATATGAACCAAACCGGATAACCTTATTTCTTTCCAACCGCGCCAACTTATCTCTTTGTCTCTTATCTCTATTCACTAACAATAGAGTCCTCCGTTAATATTGATGACGTTTCCAGTGATGTAGGCGGCATCGTCTGAAACGAGGAACGAAACAGCCGCAGCCACTTCTTCTGGTTTGCCGAAACGCTTCATCGGTATCATTTGCGACATCTCTTTTTGGTCCAGATCGGCTGTCATATCGGTTTCGATAAAGCCTGGTGCAACCGCATTCACGGTCACGTTTCGCTTCGCGATTTCTTTTGCCAATGCTTTGGTGGCGCCAATAACGCCTGCTTTTGCTGCCGAATAATTCACTTGTCCGGGCTGGCCCATCATTCCCGAAACGGAAACCACGTTGACGATGCGTCCCCATCGCTTTCGGATCATCTTGTCCACCAACTTGCGGGTGACGTTGTAAAATCCTCCGAGCGAAACGCCAAGAACGCCATCCCAAGCTTCCTCTGACATGGCCATGAAAAGCCCGTCTTTGGTGATGCCTGCATTGTTTACAATGACCGAAATGTGCTCGTCTGGATTGGCTTCCATCCAAGCAGAAAGTGTCTTGTCTGCCCCTTCTCTATCGGCTACGTTGAAACCAATGGTTTCGCCTGTTCCGCCAACTTCTGAAATGAGTTTAACGGTCTCGTCTGCCGCTGCGGCATTCGATGAATAATTGACTAGGATGTGGTACCCGTGGTCTTTGGCCAAGCGTACCGAAATGGCGCGACCTAATCCTCGCGAACCACCTGTTACTAATGCTATTTTTCGGTCACTCATTTTATTGGTTGTCGGTTGACGGTTGACAGTTGACTGTATGGAATACTTTGAACAATGAACCTTGAACTTCGAACTTAAAAAATCTCAATCTGCGGATCATTCTCGTGCAAGAAAGCAGACAATTCGGCCAATTGATGTGAGCGTGGTTTATCGTCTTCAAACGTTGCCAAATGCTTACGCACCGTATCGTAGAATTTCTGCCCTGCCACCGACATTTTCGATCGGCATCCGAGGCTATCAACGCCCTGTGCAATGGCAACAGCCTCAATGGCCATTACCTGAAACGAATTATCGATCACCTTCTTGGTGAGTAACGCAGCGTTGGTGCCCATGCTCACGATGTCCTGATTATCGTTGTTGTTCGGGATGGAATGAACATACATCGGGAACGATAGCGTTTGGTTTTCGGCCGTGGTCGAAGTGGCCGTGAACTGCATTCCCTGCACTCCGAAGTTGTAGCCGAGTTTCCCTAGGTTCATGAACGGTGGGAAAATATCGTTCAACTTCTCGTTCATGAGGTAGTTGAGTTGTCGTTCGCACAACATGCTCAATTTGGTGATGGCGATCTTCATCTTGTCCATCTCCAACGCCACGTAATCGCCATGGAAATTCCCACCATGATACACGTGCTTGTTCTCCAGATCCACAACCGGATTGTCGTTGGTGGAATTCACCTCATCCAACAGGATCTCTTCTGCGTTCTTCACGGTTTCCAGAATCGGACCGATGATCTGCGGAATACAACGGAACGAATAATATTCCTGCACCTTTTCCTTGATAGGCTTGCCGTTGCCAACCTTCTCAATATCCTTGAAAAGACGGTCTTCACGCTTGCGTACCAATTGACTGGTCTCCAAACATCTGCGCATGGCAGCAGCCACCTGTCGCTGCCCTTCGTGTTTCTTGGCGCGGTTCAGGAATTCAGAATAACTATCATCGTACGAACGGACTATCTCGTTGATCACCGCTCCTATCAATGTCGCCCAACGCAGCAATCGTGTGGCATAGATCACATTAAGCAATCCGATACCGCTCATACAAGAAGTGCCGTTCATAAGGCCCAGACCATCACGAAGCTGCAATTTGACAGGCTCCAGATTCAACTCCTCGAGAATATCTTTTACAGGTCGGGTTTCTCCTTTGTAGCGGGCTTCCCCCTCTCCTATCAATCCTAACGCCAGGTGAGCCAACTGAACAAGATCGCCACTTGCCCCAACACTTCCGTGCTCGGGTATGTACGGGTAGATGCCATTATCAAGAAAGGCCACCAATTGGTCCACCACTCCCATGCTGATACCCGATCCGCCCAACGCAAGGGTATTCAAGCGGTTCATCATGACGGCACGTACGTACTGATCGGGCAGCCCTGCGCCTAATCCGGAAGCGTGGCTTCGAACGAGGTTGTATTGCAGCTGCTCCAACTCCACATTCTCAATACGATACTGGGCCATGGGTCCAAAACCGGTATTGATCCCGTAAATGATCTTGTCTTTCGAAAACTCAGTAAGAAACTGAAAGCTCTCTTCCACAACGGCTCGCTGTTGTGCTGAGAGCCGCACTTTTTCTTCCTGCACAACAACGCGGAAAAAACTATCGAGTGTAATTGTCGGTCCTATGACTTGGGAGTTTAATGAACCCGTTTTTAACGGGCTGCAAATTTAACGTTTAATCAATTTTGTTTCCTATCATTATCGACCATTATTTTCAATGGGCCGGATACTTCAAACTATTTATTCCAACACTCTTAAATTCAAACAGTTATGGCTGTTTGGTTTTCTGGTTGCATTTGCCATTCTGGCTTGGAAAGCCAGCCAATTGCATATTGAAGAGGACATTACCAAAACATTTCCGCGTACAGAGGAATTCAAAAAGTACGACAATCTGTATCGGAATTCTTCCATTTCCGGCAACATCATCGTGGCCATTGGTCCCTTATCCGGCACAACTAGCGAAGAACTGGTTTCCATTGCCGAGGGTCTCTTGGAGCAAATCAACGGGTTGGATACGGGTTTGTTCAAAGCCATTCAATTTTCGTCTGAGTCGGCAAAAATGGAAGAAGCCTACGGTAATTACCTACGTCATCTGCCGTATTTTCTTACCGCTGAAGAGATCGATACGCTCTTCAAGGACCTTGCAGGTAACGGGATTGAAACGCGCCTCACTTCCACCCTGAACCGCTTCAGGAGCTATGAAAGCATGGGAACAAAGAAGTTCCTGATGATGGACCCGCTGCAATTGGGCGCTCCTATTCTCGGTAGGCTGAGCAGACTTCAGGAAGGGAATGCCTTTAAAATGGTGGACGGCTACACATTCACGGCCGATGGCGAATACCTGTTGATGGTGGTGAAACCCGCTAATCCACCTTCGGAAACCGTTGAGAACACCCGCCTGGTTGAAGGCCTGCAAGCAGCGGTCGATAGCGTTTCCAACGCGTTGAGCGGAACGGAAATCATGCTCTTCGGTGGACCTGTGATCGCGGTGACCAACGCGTCACGCATCAAGAAGGACACGCGGTTGGTTTCGTGGTTGGCTGGCGGAATGATCCTTCTGCTCTTATTGGGCTACTTCCGCAAGCTCAGCATTCCGATCCTTTTCTTCGTTCCTGCCGTTTTCGGATTGACGTTCGCGCTGGCCGTCATTTCGTTCACTCAAGGTTCCATTTCAGCCATTTCGGTGGCTGTTGGAACCATTGTGCTCGGAATTGCCATCGATTACAGTTTCCATTTCTTCAATCATTACCGCGAAACGGGTTCGATCGAGGAAACACTGAAAGAGATCGGTTCGCCCATGCTGCTTGGCTGTGCCACTACGGTTGCGGCATTCTTCAGTCTCAACTTTCTGCATTCGGATGTGCTGGCCGATTTCGGGACATTTGCCGGTCTGAGTCTGATAGGCACGGCCTTCTTTGCGCTGCTCGGTCTGCCGCACATAGCGGCTTGGGCCAGATTCAAACCAGCCTCGGAACCGAAATCAACGGAACCGCTCCCATTCAAATGGAAAGCGTTGCTGTTCTTCAGCCTGATCGGAGTAACCGTTTTCCTTTGGAACCATGCTGGTGACGTGGAGTTCGAAGACGACCTGAACAAGATCAACTACTTCCCCGAACATCTGCAGAAGGCACAGGATATCATTGTAGGCGATAGCGATAGGGAAAGTCTTTTTGTGCTTTCGGCTGATGAAAAGTTGAGCCAAGCCGTGGCGAAAAGTGCGGGCTTGCGGACAACGCTTTCGGACACCTCCATTCGTTCCACGGTTCTTACTGATGTGGTACTTACTCCAACTCAGATTGAAACAAGTGTTGAAGCCTGGAACAATCACGTTTCTGAATTGGATGAACACATCGAGTTCAATCTGTCTGAGAAGGGCTCCGAACTCGGATTCCAACCTCAATTCTTCGGTGTCTATCAGGATGTTTTCAAAACCTATGAGATAGCAGACGAACAATTCTATCAGGATCTTCTGCTCAACGACCCTATCTACAGTGAGTTTGTTTTCAGCGGAGATGACGGCTACAATGTGGTTTCAACC
>JBFHEW010000217.1:0-5317 GCA_041583955.1 Bacteroidia bacterium
CGGCCTTGTCGCCACATGTCTACCGCGCTGTACCAGCTGCTTTTGTAAATAGGAGACCGGTCCAATCGGTAATCGTTGTCAGTGAACGGATTGTCCATTTTGTAGAAGGTCATTCCGAGCGAGGATGGATTCTCCTCTTCGCCATAGATCCAATGTTCCGAATTGGAATTCTTGTAAATGATGTTCGGTTGGCCGAATATCAGGTAAATGAGCCCCCGGTCGGTTTTCCAACCCTCGGTGTAACTGGTAAAGAACTCGTTCGAGTTTTCAACGCGAGAATAATATTTCTGGATCAGCACTCGTGCCCGATCCTGATTTCCGGCCAGTTTGAGCCAGAAACGGTCCACCTCAGCCTTTGGGAAATCGGCCTCGTTCAGTGCCTTGTATTCCGAGTTACTGTTAATGAACCTCAGTGGCTCAATCAGGTCTTTCACATTCTTCACATTCGGAAAGGTATCGTCAAAGCGGTAGAGGGTGAAACCATCCTTTGTGCTGTCTGTAACCTGAAAATGATAGAATCCCTCCTTTGGTAATGTCAACGGCTGACCAAGAGAAATTTCAAAGATGCTGTCTGCCTGATAATCGAAAACCTTCGGTGTTTCTACCGAGAATGGGGGCTTCGGTAGTGGGAAGTCTCTGTTGTAGTAGCGCACAATAGCACGTTCCTTTCCACTTACGTGGTCGAGCGTGACCTGTTCATTTGCCTTGATGTAATTCCTGGATAGCGGATGGTTCGACCCCACTGATTTCAATGTGAAGAACTGTCGGCAGTTCGGGTTCCGTCTGTCTATTTCGAAATAACGCTTGATGCGCGAATTCCTGCGCAGGTCTACGAGGTCTACCTTCAAAAGCGACTGCTTCACTTTGCTTGGCTTCAACTGCAGCACCCCGCTGATGGTTTTGCCTTGCATCACCAACGAGCTATCTGCAAATACCACCACAGAACTGTCAATGAGCAACTTGCTTTCTAGTTGCGTGTAAACCTCATACCTGATCCGGAAGAATGCAGAATAGAACTCTGTATTCGGATTCTGCAGATACAGTAATTCGTTTGAGTTTATTCTGAAGTGAAGTTCGGTCACCGAATCGTTCAGGTGCCTTACTGCGAATTCGGGATGCAGGAATGATGCTTGCCTGTCATAGAGATATGCAAGGTTCTGGTTCGAAATGCGCTCGGTGTAGCAGCCGGTGACAGCAAGCAGAACCAGAATGGAAAATGGAAGGAGTCTACAGATCTTCATCCTCCAAACCTAAGATTTCGCTGGGAAGCTGCTTCGTGGCCTTGGCCCCGAGCCGTTTCAGTTCCTCTGTCCTTCTTACCAGATTACCCGACCCTTCGCTGAGTTTCTTCATGCCGTCTTCGTAGACTTTCTGAGTTGAATTGAGTCGGTCTCCGATCTTCTGCATGTCTTCAATGAAACCAACGAACTTATCGTAAAGGCGTCCACTTTTCTCTGCGATTTCCAACGCGTTCTTGGTCTGGCGGTCCTGTTTCCAAATGGAGGAAACGGTTCTTAACGTTGCCAACAGGGTAGAGGGGCTTACAATGACAATGCGCTTGTCCCAAGCAAAATTGAAGAGTTCTTCATCTGCCCGTATCGAAGCACTGAAACTACTTTCAATAGGCATGAACATGAGTACGAATTCCGGACTGTCCAAGCCTTTTCCCGTATGGTAGTTCTTTTCAAAAAGCTCGCTGATGTGGCGCTTCACAGAGTTCACATGGTCCTTCAGATACCGTTGCTGCTCATCCACATCATCAGCGTTTACAAAGCGTTCGTAAGCAACCAACGAAACCTTACTGTCAATGATGATCTGTTTCTCGTCAGGAAGTTGGATGATCACATCCGGTTGTATCCTGCTTCCGGTGTCGTTGGTGGTAGAATACTGGGTAAAGTATTCCTGTCCTTTAATGAGTCCCGAACTTTCAAGGATACGTTCCAATATCAATTCTCCCCAGTTACCCTGTTTCTTACTGTCTCCCTTAAGGGCTGTGGTGAGGTTGTGTGCCTCTTGGCTTATCTGCTTGTTAAGCTCGTAAAGGGTTTTGATCTCGCCTTTGAGAGAGGCCCGTTCCTTCTGTTCGTTATCATATTTCTCCTCCACTTTTTTCTCAAAATCCTTGATGCGGTCGCGGAGAGGAGTAAGGATCAGCTCCAGGTTTTCCTTGTTCTGATCTGTGAATTTCTTCGATTTCTCTTCCAGAATCTTATTGGCAAGGTTCTCGAATTCGGTATTGAAGCGTTTGTTCAGTTCTTCAAATTCCTTCTTCTGTTCGTTCTGGCGGTTTTCCTGATCCTTGAAATGGGTGCGCGCTGAGGCCAAGCTTTGCTCGGTCTCAGATAATCTTAGTTGGGTTTCCTTTAGCTCCGATTTCAAAGCCTCGCGTTCTTCAACCACACGTCTCTGACCCTCGGCCAAAGTGGCGTTCTCCAGCTTCAGTTTTTCCAATTCGTTCTGGTCCGAATCGGTTGAACCACTGCGCTTTCCGAGTAGGAAACCCACTACGGCCCCTACCAGAATCCCTACTATTAAAAATGCTAATTCCATTGGGCGATGAAGTTAGCGATTAGGTGTTATAAGCGGAAAGGAATCAGAAATAACTCACTACTCCGAAGTGAATTTTTCCAGCACGGAAATCAATCGGATTGTCGAACTGCTTTCCGAGGGCATAGTTGAGCGAGAACACACCGATCTTGGTGAAGAACGAAATACCCAATCCGAAACCGAAGGGCCTATCCGTGATGCGCTTGTTGGTTGCACGGTTCTCGTAATAAGCACCATCAAAGAACGCGAAGAGATAACTGTTCGGGTCCAACAGAAAACGGTACTCAATGGTGCCAATGCCGAAAAGAGTGGCATAAATGGATTCTTCGTCAAATCCGCGCAAGGTTTTTAGGCCACCTATGCGGAATGCCTCACTCTCAAACAGGTTATCGCTTCTCATGTATCCACCGTTACCTCGAATAAGGATGGTGCTCCTGTTCGGAATGGGAATGAAATAGGAGGCCTGAAGCACGGCATTCAATTGGAACGAATTGATCTTCAGTCCGTCATAACGCGTTTGCTCTACCGAGGCATCCGGCAGAATCTTCTTGGTGCCCGCACTGGCTTCGGCATAAAGGTCGAATCCTTTTCTCGGGTTGAGTCGGTAGTCCAGTCGTTGCATCTTGTAGCCGAATCCGTAAAGCTGCGTGCGCGAATCCACGTTATCCGGATTGAGGGTAGCGGTGGATGCAAGTGTGGATATTGCCAGTACGTTGGTGGATCGTATATCAGCAAAGATCTTGATATGGTCGTTGCCAATGAGGTGGTACTGTATGCCGAGAACGCCTCTAAGGTTCAGGAAAAGCGTATCACGTTTATACAATTCGAACGTTCCATCAAGGCCGAAGCTGGTGTTGAATAGAAAGGGGTAGGCCAACCGGATATTGAGGTTCTGTGTCCGAGCCTGCATTTTCCGCCACGAAAGATCGATGAGTTCGCCTCGTTTAAAAGCACTTAACAGCTTGAGACTCAGTTCGCCTGTTACCAATACTTTTCCTGGTTCTTCACTACTTGGGAGCACACCCAGAATTCCGTCAAATTGGCTTGCCCGTTTTTTGTCGAGATACACGTACAGGTCTGCTTTGCCTTCTCCGAAAACCACTTCTGGCGGTTTCACCTCCGACACGAAAGCAATTTCCTTGACGCGCGTAGAGATCGGTCTGATGCGGCTTTCGTTGTAGGGTGAGTTCGGTTTTATCCCGAGGTAGTTCTGCAGGTATTTGGGCTGTATGCGGGCTGTTCCTTTGATAACGATGCTATCGATCCTGAATTCGCGGTTCTTCACCAGGTCCAAATTGGCAGACAACTGCTGATCCTGCAGCGATATGCTGTCTAAACGCACTACGGCAAATGGGTAGCCTCTGTTTTCGTAGAATCGGATTATGCGTCTTTTGAGATTCGAAAGTCGCTTTCCGCTCATGCTGCTTTCCGAGAACTGTCGGTCCTTGAACCCGATCTTGCGCAGTACGTCCACCGGAACGTTCCCTGGCTTTATCTGCTTGAATCTGTACTGATTGCCGGAATAGAGAGAGGCAATGGCCGTGTCTTTTGACCACCTCTGTTGGTCGATACCTGCGGCCGAATAGCCTCTTTCGCGCAGCAGCACCAACATGTCGTTCATTGCCTTAAGCGCTGCCATGGAATCAGGGTAGAATTCCTTCAGCCCACCGATTCTGCTCAGTTTCTTGCTCGTCAGTACACCATCCTGCTGTTCAACGATGAGCCTCACTCTCCGCTGTGCAACAGAAGACTGCACAGCCAGAAGTAGCACCAGTAAAATGAGAATATGGCCTGTTCGCATCAGGAGAACATAACGTTTCAGTGGCAGATCATTGTGTATTCAGATTCCAATCGATCGGTTCAATTCCATGGTCTTTCAGGAAATCGTTTGTTTTCGAGAAATGTCCGCAACCCAAAAAACCCGTATGCGCGGAGAATGGGGAAGGGTGAGGCGCCTTCAGTATCAAATGTCCGTTTTCTGCATTGATGAGACCGGCTTTGTTCTGTGCATATTTCCCCCAAAGTAGGAAAACAAGATTTTTCCGAACGTCAGAAAGATTCCTGATGGCTGCATCTGTGAACTGTTCCCAACCTTTTCCTTGATGCGAGCCAGCGCTTTTGGCCCGAACGGTAAGGGTGGCGTTGAGTAGAAGCACTCCTTCATTGGCCCATTTGGTGAGGTTTCCGGTCGGTGGATGAGCCATTCCGATATCCGACTGAAGCTCTTTGAATATGTTTTTGAGCGATGGAGGAATGGCCACGTGGTCGTTGACGGAAAAGCAAAGACCATGCGCCTGATCCGGTCCGTGGTACGGATCCTGTCCGATCATCACTGCTTTCACGTGTGGCACAGGGGTGTGGTTGAATGCATTGAAGATCAACGGTCCAGGCGGATATATCTGGAATTGTTTCTTCTCCTCGCGAATAAAATCTGCCAAATGTTCAAAGTATGGAGCTTCAAATTCCTTGGTAAGAAGTTCGAGCCAACTTGTTTCAATCGTAGGTTTCATCTTCGTGATTGCGCTGTAAATGTGTATTTTGCCTTGCGAATGTTGAAAACTCTAAGTAAACCTTTTTCATGCTCGTGTCGTAACGTAGGGCCAAAGGATAAATTTGCGCCACTTTTCGACAACAATTTGAATCAGAAAGTCGTTCTAAGTTCATATCAACAAGTTAATATTGACAATTTTGAAAAAGCCAGCCATCATCTTTGCAGTTCTCACCGTTGCTGCCATGATCTTCTCTTCATGCAGAACAACTGAAAACTGCC
>JBFHEW010000218.1:0-5312 GCA_041583955.1 Bacteroidia bacterium
GCCTCCGGCACCGGCACCATCGTCAACAAAAGTCCCTTCCTGAGCAGAGCCTCCGCCTCCGCCTCCACCTCCGCCTCCACCACGACCGTCACCACCAACGGTTCCTTGAAGTCCTGGAATGAAGTAAGAACCAAACGTATAGTTGTTGATTGCCGTGGTATAGGACGTACCGGCTGCACCGGTTGACCCGTTTGTACCGGACCCTCCATCACTACCATTATCATTGTTATTAGGCGTTCCACCTATTCCTCTGGCGGTGGCTCCCTGTGAACCGAAACCTCCATTTCCACCGTACTTTGCGTTTGGATTACCATCATCGGTTTCTCCGGCTCCTCCGCCTCCGCCTCCGCCACCTGCACGTAAGTTTGGACCATCTACACCCGGAGAACCAGTGGTTCCATCACACCATGCGGCTCCAGCACCTCCAGCACCGCCTGCACCACCTGCGCCTCCTGCGCCATTTCCACCACCGGAACAGTTATTACCATCATCATCGCCATTATGCCCCCTGGAGCCTGGCGAACCAGCCGTACCATTGGAACCTAGTGACCCGTTGAATCCGGCACTAGCGTTGGTAGTGGTGATATCCAATCTCGTAAAGTAAAAATTGTTAGATCCTGAAACCCGTACACCATACTTGGTGCGACCAAAACCATTTGTAGTTCCAGTTGTAGGGGCGTTATTTACAATATTCAGATCCTTCAGGTAGACATTTGCAGAGTTACCAAGCTCAAAAGCCACGTAATGACCGGTCAAACTGAGATACGTATCAAGACCTGGATTGATGGTGATGGTGGTTGTAGCAGAACTGTTCTTGACCCATTGACCACCTACGATCTGATATCGACCATCAATGATGGCATTTGCAGGAACCGAAATCTTCTGGTTGTAGCTGTAACTACCCGCTTGCACCAACACAACATTTCTGGTGGAGGTAACCAAGGTCATGGCGTAAGGCAAAGTCACAGGTGCGTTAATATCACCACTGCCATTCGTTGCCCCGCCTGGGGTCACATAAATGTAATTGCAACTGACTTGTGCCAAGGCTGAATTGCCAAAACCGACAAGAGCCAGAAGTGCGAGAGTAAAGATCTTTCTCATAAAAGGGGGTGGTAAGTTGTATAAATTCGGTTATTCGCCTACGGATCTGCTTTCATAGAGACCGCTCAGCTCGCTCTTGAACATGTCAAGCTGATATTGCATCTGTTGCAAGCGATTTTCCATGGTGATCTTGTAGTTGGTAAACTCCAACTCAAGACCTTCCCGTTTCAATGTTTCTTGTTGCATCAGTTCAACTGATTCCTGCAGCGCTTCCACAAGGATCGGAATCATTTGATCGTATTTGATCTTCTTACCTTCTTCGGTAGTCACGATCAGGTATGGATACTTCTTTTCCAGTTCCTTCGGTTCCAATCCGTAATAGAAATTCTCTGGCGTATTAGGCTTGTTCAGATCCGTTTTATACAGATGACCCTCCAATTTGAGCACGGCACTCAGGCACTCGGCATCCTTCAGGCTTTCAATTTCTACCGGAACATCCAGCGTCTCCTGAGCAAAAGACAATCCGATACTGCATGTAAAAAGAATCAAAAAGGAGAATTTAATCATAGGGGGGCTATATAACGAAGGTGACAAAAATAATCATTTAATGGGCCCAAAATTGTCGCTTGTCGAATGGACACACCTATTCAGCGAAGTTTTGATCCATCCATATCTGACCTGGAGCTTCGTCCTCATTTCCGGGAAGAATCCAAGCTGGTACACTAAAATACGATTTCTCAACCTTAGCATAGTTGACCGTAGTGTCGTTCAGTAAGGCGTATGGCCGACCGTTGAACGATTTGAACACCTTCATGCGGACCACGGGATCAACGGCACCTCCTTTTTTCATCTCATCTCTGAGAAAATGGGCGAAATCCAAGAAGGATGCTGGAATCCTGGCCGATTTCCGGAACTGCCTGAAGGTGATGTAATCTTCCATGCTCACACTCTCAAAGTGCTCATCACCGGCATCCTTTATCTTGAACTGTACTCCAGACACCATATCAACAAGCATCATCCGCCAAGAAAAATGCTGTCCATACCCGTGCCACCCGGGATCCCCTCGGTAAATGAACTGCCTGAGAGGTGCTATGAATTGAACGGCAAGATAAACGCTGAAAAACAACGCAATCACTTTCCGCATACTCGGGCTGATACCAAGCGCTGCCGTAGGACCGACCGACCTCCCCTTGCCGAAAAACATCCGCTCAATCTTCTCTGGCCAATCTGGGTCGAAGAACATGAACGTTATCAGAATACTGAACCAAGGAAAGGTGCCGATATTCCAAAAAAAGTGGTTGGAAACGTGAAAGAAGATAACAAACGGTAGCGCCCAGTAACGTAGCGTGCGATGAAAAAGGAAGAAACCGATTGAGAGGTCGAACAGCAAACCTCCGTAACTGTAGAACAGCACTCCGAATTCACTGGTGACAAAATCAGCATACCATGTCGGGAATTCTTCAATGCCTGTTGTCAGCCAATTTCTCATTGGCCATCCTGCCAGCCAGTCTGCATTCATTTTGGCAACAGCACCGTAGAAATAAAGTGTAAAAACCTGTAGCTGCACGATCAGATACTCCCATCGGAAAACAGACGTTGACATCGGCTCACGGCTCAGGACCCTATCCAACGAATAGTTCCGATTCGAACCCGATACTATCAACACCAGACCTAGGATCGAATAGAGGTAATAGTGATTGTTGTAATGCCCCAGGTCCAATAGGAAACAATAGGTCCAAAACACGGACACTATGGCCTGAGCTATTCTATACTGAAATCCGACAATCACAAAAAAGTTGGCAATGATCGCCACGGCTGAAATCACATCGATAACCGAATTCGGAAACGGGACGACCCATGGAAAGAGATCGTACGTGATAAAATATTTTGACTGCAAGAGGTCGTTGAGCAAGTAGAGTCGCATATTGAGCAACTCGTACAGCATTACAAAACCGAACCCGATCCTGAATACAGCCAGCGACTTACCTGAAACAGGCTTGAAGAGATCGACACCAAAAGGTGCCTGCAACCAATTCATCAGTTTCGTCCGCCAAGTCATCGGTCCATTGCTTTTGATGGTTCCGACTTGCCTCGTGGCGAGGTTGAATCAACCTTCATTTTCAGCGACTCAACATATTTTATGAACTCCTGATTCTCAGAATCACGAAGAATCGCTTCCTGATAATAATTCAACGCGGCAGTTGTATCTCCTTTAGCGAGCGTAATGTTCCCTTGATGAATGTATGGTTCAGAGGCTTCAGGATGCAACCGGAAGAACTGTTTGTTGATCAACTCGGCAGAAGCCAATTCTGCTTCCAGGAAGTACAGGGCAACAATTTCATTCATGGCCGATTTATTCCCCGGATCCAACTTAAGAACATCAGCGTACATCTCTATGGCAGAACCTATGCTATCCATTCGGATGAGGGATGAGGCCAACAACATCCGGATATCAATGGAATTAGGATCAAGCAACAAGGCTTTTCTGTAATTTTTCTCGGCAGCCTTTGCATCCGACCTGTCCACTAAAAGCAGGTTTCCTAATTCCATCAAGGGATCAGGCCACTTGTCATGAATGCGGTGTGCGTTTCTCAGATGGCCTTCAGCCCTATCAATACTCCCCTGCTCATCTCTAAGTCCATAAGTGGTGTATTCGTAGCGTAGGTGATAACCGGCTAAATACTGCATCTTGGCGGCCTTGCCGCAATCAGACACCGCATCTTCTCTAGAAAGGAAGTAGCCATTGAGCCAATCAAAATTCCGATTCATGGTAATGTAGAAGCTGACAAGGATCAGAACCCCTACCGTGTAGCGCAGTACAGGCCTGTTCTGATATAACCCTACAATCGAGTCGCTCTGAGCTATGCTGAAAACAGAACCGATGATTCCACTGAACAGCAGAGACAGACCGACCGTGGCTCCGTAAGCAACCTTCTCGTTGGCGATTTCAGGTTGCAGCTGAAAAATATTGGTACCAGGGAGTATAGTAACCACAATGATAAAGGCACCAAGTCCTACCATCGGATACTTTGAACTTGCGAATAATGCCAAACATGCCAATGCACCGTATAGGCCAATGGTAAGCCAGACAGTTGGCGATGCCCAACCAACTGTTGCAAATGAACCCAGCCCATAGCAACTGCAAAGAGGTATGGGGAATACCAAAAGTTTCAAATAGATGATAGAGGCTGCTATCGCTGAAGCCAAACGCTGACTGGCATCTTCCATCCAAACCAGCGGGTTATCGATTCCTTCGATCTTCATGGTTTCAACATTACCAAGTCGAAATGCCCCGTACACTAAGAGAACGAAAGTGAAAACACCCAGCACTTTCATAATAGCTTTTCCTCCGAGCCTGTGTATCAGGTTAAGGCTATAGATGGGAATCAAAAACCAAACAACAACATAAGGCTGTGCCAAAAGGGCAAGAAACAACCATAGAACCACTTGAAAAAGAAGCGCAATCCTGTTTTCGTTCAACCACTTATATAGAGCAATAAAACCTAAGAGCACGAAAAGAAGACCGAGTAATTCTGAACGACCGTGCAGACTGTCTACAACGGAAGTATGCAAGGGATGAACGGCAAAGGCCAGAGCCGCTAAGAATCGGAGTGCAATCGGCATGTCTGGCACGATCAGCTTCAGAAAATTAAAAAGTACCACCACGGAAAGTACGTGCAACAGCAAATTGATGATATGACTCAGTGGTGGATAATCGCCCACCAGCCGATATTCCAATGCGTAGGTGACATTGGCCAATGGCGTGAACTCAAGCCATCCGGTGTTCTTTTCGCTGAAAATCTCTGTGACGGATTTTCCTCTGCTGCTTTCCGGCATGTTTCTCCAAC
Organism: Bacteroidia bacterium; assembly: GCA_041583955.1. Taxonomy (GTDB): domain Bacteria; phylum Bacteroidota; class Bacteroidia; order UBA10329; family UBA10329; genus UBA10329. The sequence continues at coordinate 4,890 of JBFHEW010000218.1, forward strand.
TCGGAACCTGATCGGCCCGGTAGGTCACATCGTTGGCCCAAATGTTGGCATACAACAACCCGGAAAAGATTATAAGGCTCCAATGCAAATTGAACTTCGGGTCAAAACACAAACCTAAGAAGTCCTTCAATCGACTCATTGCTCAAATTTAGCAAGCAATTCAATACTCCGAACCCGCATCACTTCTGTACTCGTAGAGAAGAAAGGACTGCTTCTGAAACCTTCTTCGGACATCCTGACCTGCTTCAATCGAGCAAAACCGCTTACCGAAGCAGCATTATCCGCTGCGTGAAACTTGCTTCAGACAAACTTACACGAATGACATAAGCGGCCTGAGGTAGAAAAGGAGGGATTTCTGATATTGCATTAGCTCCAGACTGAAGTGAAAGCTCCGACCTCCAAACGGTTCGTCCCAACATATCC
>JBFHEW010000219.1:0-5306 GCA_041583955.1 Bacteroidia bacterium
GAAAAGACAGAGCAGGAAGCGGCAGCCAAAGCACAAGCCGAAGAACTTGCTGAATCTGCGGAAGGATCAGAGGCCAAGGCATTGGCAGAGGCCCAGTTGAAAGAGAAGGCTGAGCAGGAAGCAGCAGTCAAGGCGCAGGATCAACAGCGTGCAAAAGCCGCAGCAGAAGCAGAAGCCAAGGCATTGGCAGACGCCCAGTTGAAGGAGAAGGCTGAGCAGGAAGCAGCCACAGCACAAGAAGAACAACTTACTAAAGCTGCTGCAGAAGCAGAAGCCAAGGCACTGGCAGAGGCCCAGTTGAAGGAGAAGGCTGAGCAGGAAGCAGCAGCCAAAGCACGAGAAGAACAACTTGCCAAAGCTACTGCAGAAGCAGAGGCCAAGAAGGCCGAAGAGGCCCGTTTGAACGAGATTGCTGCACAGCAGAAATTGGAAGCCGAATTCAAAGCGGCTGAAGAAGAGCAGCTAAGAAAGCAAGCGGAAGAGAAAGAACTGGCAAATGAAAAAGCTGCTGCAGCTCAGAACGAAGAACAATCTTCTGGCGAAACGGACGAACAGAGAGCCCAGAGGATAGCAGAGGCAGAGAAAAGGAGATTGGAGTTGCAAGAGCGGATCGAGGCGCTTAAAAAGAAACAGGAGGCGGAGCAGGCTAGCGTGACTCAGCAGCCGGTAAGGGAAACCACTGTGCAAGACACGGGTGAAGACGAACAACAGGCCGTTGTCGTTGATGCAGAAGCGATCCGATTGAAACGGGAAGCGATGCTTAAACGCATCGAACAACTGAAAAGCCAACGTTCTGAAGTAGAAGTGCAAACAGTAGAGGACGAGAAGGCGGTTGCTGAAACTTCGGCCAGAGTAAAGGCGGCTCAGGAGGAGAAACGTAAACTCGAGGAGCAATCAAAGAAGAAAGCCGAAGAGATCTCAGTGCTTGAGAATGAGCTGGTTGTCATTGAAGAAAAGGTCGAGGAGGCTGATGTCAAAGTAAGTCAGGCAGAGAAAGACCGCATTGAGGCCGAAAAGAAACTTTTGGCCGATAAGGAAGAGGAAAAACGTTTGGCTGAAGAGGAGAAACGGAAGGTTCAAGAGGCGTTGGAAGCAGAACGACAACTGCAAGAACTACGCGAGCAGGAAGAAAGGCGATTGGCTGAGGAAAAGCGGGCTGCGGAGCAATTTGAAAAGCAGCAAAGGGAAGAGGCAGAGCGTACAAAACGAGAGTTGATACAATTGGAGGCCATTGCTGAGCAACAACGACAGGTTCAGGCTGCTTTGGTGGCAGAAGAGCGGAAGAAAGCAGCCATGGAGGCGGCTGAGAAAAGCGCCTTCACCGAATCGGAGCGTCTTGCAAATGCAACCACGCTGGAACAATTGCGAGAATTGAATCGACAATTGATAGCCGATAATCTGGAATTGAAGAAGCAATTGGCAGAGATCAACAGAAAGCTTGATTTGATCATGGCCAGATTGGATTACCAGCCCGACCCAGGAAAGGTGGAAATGCCATCCAGTAGCACCATGCGGAATCTTCAGGATGGAAAACGTCTCATATTGAGGAACATCTTCTTCGACTACAATATGGCCACGCTGCGGTCCAATTCTAAACATGAGTTGAATAAGCTTTACGACTTCATGAAAGACAATCCAGAGGTGAATATTGTGGTCTCCGGTCACACGGATAATATTGGTAATGACGATTACAACATGCGCCTATCCAAAGACAGGGCCCAGGCCGTGGTTGATTACCTCATCCGTAATGGTATCAGCGCTAAGAGATTGACCGCTGTCGGATACGGGGAGACCCGGCCGATAGCCAGAAACGAAAATCCCGATTCCACCGACAATGCTATCGGTCGCCAGCTCAACAGAAGGATTGAGATCAGCATCCCACAAGGAAGCGTAAAGGGTGTTGAAATTGAGCCGGTCCAAATTCCAGACGAAGCGCAGATCAAATAGCCGCCAAGGGCTACGTGCTTCTCGGAGTTTTGTGCTATTATTATACCTTCGTAAGCTTGATGAACTAAGTATTTTATTTAGTTTTCGAGACTGAACATTTACTAAAACAGGCAATACTGATCGGAATGACCAGAACGTTTACAGCTGTACTATTCATCCTTCTGAGTTTCCACGTTGATTTCCTCTTTGCGCAATCGGGAGATATAACCACTATAACCGAAGAGGAACTGAATAAGGAATTGACAGAAACGGAAGAGGAGCGTGCTGCTAGACGTTTGAAGGTCACCAAGAAAGGAGCCGTTGATCATTACTACAATGGAAACTTCAGGGCTGCGCTTGAGGACTTTCTCATTCTGCTGGCCAAGGACCCCACTAACGTTGAACTCAATTTCTTCATTGGAGCCTGTTATCTGGAGTCGAACATAGACAAATCGAAAGCCATTGGCTATTTGGAGTTCGTAGTTCAGCAGGAGAAATTCCCCAAAGAGGCGATCTATCAGCTTGGACGTGCGTACATGTTCGAACACAGGTTCGATGAGGCGATCACAACGTTCAACAAGTACAAGGACATTTCCAGAGGTGATAACGACAATATCATCACAGGTGCACGGATGATCGAGCAGTGCTTCAACGCCAAGCAATTGATCAAGTACCCGATTGATGCTACGTTTGAGAACCTAGGTCCAACGGTGAATACGGCCTACCCGGAATTCAATCCTTTCATTCCGGAAGACGAATCGTTTCTGGTATTCACATCAAAGCGACCGGACTGTCTGGGTCTGCAGCTGGATTATGACGGTTACAAAACGCCAGACATTTTCAGGGCAAGGGAGTACAAAGGACAGTTCCGTGAGGCCAGAAACATCGGTTCTTCTGTAAACACGGAATGGTACGAGGAGGTCGTTGGTATTTCAGCTGACGGTCAAGAGCTGCTCGTTTACATTGACAACTTCGATGGTTATGATGATATCTACGTTTCTCCTCGGAAGGGTCGTTTCTTCGATGACTACTTGGATCTTGGTAGAAACATCAATTCTGACGACATAGAGACCACTGCTGGGCTATCAACAGATGGCAATCTCATCTTCTTCTCGCGCGAAACCGCAAAGGGAAGAACCGGAACCGATCTGTACATGTCCAGACGTCTTCCTAACAGGGAATGGGGAATTCCGCAAAAACTACCGGACATTATCAATACCCCGTACAACGAAAGCTTTCCGCATTTGATGGCTGATGGTAAAACGTTCTATTTCTCGTCAGAAGGACATGCCAGTATGGGTGGGTTCGATATTTTCATTTCCGAGTGGGATGAAATGACCAACACCTGGTCGGTGCCGAAGAATGCGGGTTACCCGATCAATACGGTTGATGATGATTTCAACGTGTCGCTATCAACCACAGGTAGGTACGGTTATGTGGCGCAATTCAGAAAGGATGAAGGATACGGGGAAAGAGACATTTACCGGATCACTTTCAATGAGGTGGATCCCATCTACACAATTGTGAGAGGATCCATCACCAACATCAAGGATTCCATGTTGGTGGATCCGGGAATGGACATCGGTAGCTTTGAGATGACCGTTACAGACATGAACACCGACAAATACATCGGTACGTATCGTCCGCAGGGAAAGTCGAGCAATTATGTACAGATCCTGGAACCGGGTGAATATTGTGTCTACGTAGAAGGCGAGCTTTATTACGATACCTCAGAAGTGGTGGCAGTTCTCGGTAAGAGTTCATACGTCAGCGAGATCATTCAGAATTACACCCTCAGACCGGATCCGGACGCCATCAGACGTAAAAGAACAGGGGAGAAATATGGAGGTCTGATCTATGCGGCCTCTGGCAGTGTGGATGGCAAGTGTAAGGTTTGGGATGTTCCATCGGGTAGACAGGTGCTTTCTCTCGACAACAGAGAAGATGTGAGCAGCGTGGCTTTTGCTTTGAATGGAAAACGGGCACTTTCCTCCACCAAAAGCGGTGATATCAACATTTGGAACATACCCACAGGGGCCCAGTCAACGACCCTTAAAGGTCACACGAAAAGAGTTACTGAGGCCAGTTTCGTGAGAAACGACCGCTATGTACTCTCTGCCAGTGCCGATTCCACCGTCCGTCTGTGGAACATGGAAACAGGGCTTATGGAAAAGATCTATGCGGGGCATCTAGATGTTGTGAATGATGTTTCTGTGTCTCCAGACAATAATTATTTCGTTTCAGCTTCAGATGACGGCAACATCCTGATGTGGGAAATGATGACAGAGCAACTTGTAGGGGTTTTTGATGGTCATAAAGGGCCTGTCAATGCTGTGGCCTATTCTCCAAGAGGCAATTACGTTGTTTCTGGAGGTGATGATGGAAAGGTGAAGAAATGGAATGCCTCCACAGCAAAAGAGGAACTCGAATTCAAACTGCATAGCTCTAAAGTGAATACCGTAGCCGTTACTCCTGATGGACAGACAGTGGTGTCTGGCAGTGACAACGGCTTCGTTTACGTGTGGGACGCTTTTTCTGGCGATGTGAAGCACGTCCTACTCGGACATGATAAACCGATCACATCCTTGTTCATATCCTCCGATTCCAAGTATGTCATTACAGGCAGCGAGGAAAGAAACCCGATCGTTTGGGACCTGAGAAGCGGAGAAGAAGTTGTGGATCTTGTCGGTCACCTTGGCGTTATCAATGACGTATGTTTCACACCATACATCAAGTTCCCAGAGAAAGAGGAGAAAAGTGCCAGAGAGTTGGCTCAGGAAGTCGATGCTGGCGATCTTGAAGGTGAGATTGAGCGACTTGAGCGCGAATTGGCCATCATTGAGGAGCAGAAACGAATGGGTTACGACCCATCTCTGATCGATGTGGATGTCTATGGAAGCAAGGAGATCAAAGTAGGACAGAAGATCATCTTGGAGCGAATCTATTTTGATTTCGATAAGTTCGATATCAGAGACGAGTCGGTTGTTGAACTCAATAAACTGTTGGTGTTCCTTGACAAGAATCCTGATGTTGTGGTTGAGATTTCAGGGCACACGGATTCGCGTGGTCTTGATGAGTACAATGACAAACTTTCACTCAACCGTGCAAAGAGTGTAGTTGCATGGCTTAAGAAGAGGAAGATCCCGAGTAAACGAATGGTTGCCAAGGGTTATGGGGAAACCAGACCGATTGCGCCTAATGAGAACCCAGATGGAACAGACAACCCCGAAGGTCGCCAGATGAACCGAAGAATTGAACTGACAATCATTGGTGTAGGTGGCGAAAAGATCATCACTACTGAAGGAAGATAAGATGGATAGGATGAATAAAATAGCCTTTGCAGCGCTTTTTGCGTTTACTGTTCTGGTCTATTCCTGTGA
>JBFHEW010000220.1:0-5297 GCA_041583955.1 Bacteroidia bacterium
CCATGGTCAATTGATCCTGCTTCAGATTGGTTTTGGCAACCTTCTCCGTTTCGTAAAAATCGTCTTGTCGCGATTTCGATTTGGTGGTGCGGGCCTTCGGTTGCCTACGCATCCATTCCAACTCTTTTCGATATAGGTTCTGCGCCTTGTCGACAGTGGCATGTTCCACCTCCATCCGTGTGGCGCGGTTGTTCAGGTAGGTGCTGTAATTGCCTTTGTGCTTGTACAGCTGGCCGTTATCCAGTTCCAATATCGTATCGCACACTTTGTCCAGGAAGATCCTATCGTGGGTTACCATCAGAATGGTTCTCTCCGATGATGAAAGAAAACCTTCGAGCCACTCGATCATTTCAATGTCCAAGTGGTTGGTAGGTTCATCCAGTATCATCACATCGGGTTGCTCAATGAGCATTTTTGCCATCGCCACGCGCTTTACCTGTCCGCCAGAAAGCGTGCTTACTTTCTGGTCGAAATCGGTGATGTTGAGAGATGTAAGGATCTCCTTGGCCTGTGCTTCAATGTCCCACGCATTGTTTCGGTCCATGGCATCGAATGAGCGCTGCATGCGTTCTGGGTCAGCCTCGTCCAACATGGCCAGTTCGTATTCGCGAACCACTTGCATGATGGCATTCGTAGGGTCGAAGACCGAGTCCATCACGGTGTGTTGTGGGTTGAGCAGCGGCTCCTGTTGTAAATAGCCGATGGAAATATCGTTTCGCGTAACCACGTTGCCTTCCTCTGAAGGTTCCAGCCCTGCTAGAATGCGCAGCATGGATGTTTTTCCTGTTCCGTTCTTGGCAACCAACGCCACCTTCTGGCCCCGGTCAATGCCGAAAGTGATGTTTTCGAATAGGACCCGCTCTCCGTAGGAGCGTTTAAGATTTTCGGCTGATAGGTAGTTCAAGATTCAGTGTTCAAAGTTCAATGTAGGTGCGTTTGGCAGTGCGCTCTTACGAGGCGCGAAGGTCGTTAAATCCTCTGTGTCATGCTGAACTTGTTTCAGCATCTTGCAGGTAGACCCTGAAACAGGTTCAGGGTGACCTGAAGTCATACCTTGTCTTTTCTCAAAACCTTCTCCGAAATACTAGCTGCCGTAGCAGAAGCATCACATTTAGCAAGTTCTTCTGGTGTTCCTTCAAAGACAACCGTTCCGCCATTCTTGCCACCTTCTGGGCCGAGGTCGATCACGTGGTCGGCACATTTGATCACATCAGGATGGTGCTCTATCAATATTATGCTGTGACCGTTGTCCAATAGCGCATTGAAGGCTTTCAGTAGTTTATGAATGTCGTGGAAGTGAAGACCAGTAGTAGGTTCATCAAAGATGAAAAGCGTTTTGCCAGCGTTCTTTCCTTTGGTAAGGAACGAAGCAAGCTTGATGCGCTGCGCCTCACCTCCCGAAAGCGTGCTGCTACTTTGTCCTAGCTGCACGTATCCTAACCCTACTTCCTGCAACGGAGCAATCTTCCGCGCCACTTTCGGGTCATGTTCTGAGAAGAAATCCATGGCCTCATCAACGGTCATGCTCAGTACATCGTGGATGGTTCTGTCTTTGAATTTGATCTCTAAAACCTCTTGTTTGAAACGCTGTCCTTCGCAACTTTCGCACTTCATCACAATATCGGCCATGAACTGCATCTCGATCTTCACAGTGCCCTCGCCTTCGCACACTTCGCAACGCCCACCGGCCACATTGAACGAGAAATGCTTGGGCTTGTAGCCGCGTAATTGCGCAGCCTTCTGATCGGCAAACAGCGAACGGATCTCATCGTAGGCCTTGATATAGGTAACAGGATTGGAACGAGTAGAACGCCCGATCGGGTCTTGGTCTACGAATTCCACATCTTCAATCCGGTTCAGGTCGCCATCCAATCGCTCAAATTGCCCGGTTTTGAGTCCGTAGCCACCAAATCGTTTCTTCAGGGCAGGGTAGAGAATGCTTTTCATGAGCGTGCTCTTGCCCGAACCACTAACGCCCGTGATGACTGACAGGCATCCTAACGGAAAGCTGACATTGACATTCTTCAGGTTGTGTTGTCGTGCACCTATCACCTTCAGCTGTCCCTTCGGTTTTCTTCGTTTTTCGGGAACGGGAATTTCCAGTTTCCCACTCAGATAACCAGTAGTGAGCGTATCTGCCGACTCCATCATTTCTTCCAACGTGCCTTGGAAAACGACTTCGCCACCGTGGGTTCCCGCCTCAGGGCCGATATCAACGATCATATCGGCAGCGCGCATGATGTCCTCATCGTGTTCCACCACGATCACCGTGTTGCCAATGTCCCGTAGTCGTTTTAAGATGGAAATGAGCCTTTCCGTGTCTTTGGGATGGAGTCCGATGCTTGGCTCGTCCAGAATATACATCGATCCGACCAGCGAACTTCCCAACGAACTCGCTAAATGAATTCGTTGCGCCTCGCCTCCAGAAAGCGTGGCAGACTGTCGGTTAAGGTTCAGATAACTGAGCCCGACATCTTTCATGTAACCCAAGCGCGAAGTTATCTCCTTGAGAATGCGCTTGGATATCTCCCGTTCCATGTCGGTCAGTTCGAGGTGCTCAAAGAAATCCGCCAATTCGCCCAGCGGCATTAGAACAAGGTCAGAAAGGCTTTTACCTCCGATCTTCACGTAGGTGGCATCTTTCCGAAGCTTTGTTCCGCGGCATTCCGGACAAGGGGTTTTTCCACGATAACGAGACAGCATGACACGGTATTGGATCTTGTAGCTGTTCTCTTCCAACATGCGGAAGAAGGCATTCAGTCCCTCAAAATGTTGGTTGCCGTCCCAAAGCAATTGAATCTGCTCTTCTGTAAGATCGAAAATGGGCCGATGTATCGGAAAATCGAACTTGTTTGCAGCACGTACCAGTTGATCCTTGTATTGGCTCATGCTTTCGCCACGCCAACACATGATTCCTTCTTCGAAAATGCTCAGACTGCGGTCGGGCATCACCAGATCTTCGTCAATACCAATGATATTGCCGAATCCTTCGCACTTCTTACAAGCGCCATAAGGGTTATTGAAGCTGAAAAAATGAACGGAAGGTTCTTCAAAACGTATCCCGTCTGCTTCGAACTCGGTACTGAATTCCGTTGTTTCTTCTTCCACCTGAACGGTGCACCGGTTGTTTCCTTCTGCGAGAGCGGTGCGTATGGCTTCCGTAATGCGGGTGTTCTCCTCATTGGAATTGGTCACAAATCGGTCAATGAGCACGGAGAGATCGTTTCCGGTTTTGAGGAAGGTGCTCTCATCGATCCTATCTATGCGCTCCACAACCCCGTTGAGTTTGACCCGTGTGTAGCCCTGATGCTTGAGAATGGTGAACCGTTTACTCAAGGCCTCTTTGGGCATGACCCCAAAAGGCGCAAAGACCATTACTTTCTTTCCGTCCTCATGTTTTGTAATGAATTCGGCAATGGTGTCGATGGTGTGTCTTTTCACCTCCTTGCCCGAAATAGGCGAGAAGGTTTTGCCTATCCGTGCGTAAAGCAACTTGAGGTAATCGTAAATTTCGGTGGTGGTTCCTACGGTTGAGCGCGGATTGCTGCTCTTTACTTTTTGATTGATGGCAATGGCAGGAGAAACCCCAAGGATGCTGTCAACCTCTGGCTTGTCTATTTTACCCAAGAACTGTCTGGCGTAGGCAGAGAGGCTTTCAATGTAGCGTCTTTGACCTTCTGCATACAGCGTATCAAACGCCAAGGTTGATTTTCCAGAGCCGGAGAGCCCCGTTATCACGATGAGCTTCCTGTGGGGCAGAACAAGATCAATGTTCTTCAGGTTGTGGAGCCTTGCACCTTTTATGATGATATTGTGCTTTGGATTGGGCTCTGCGTTCTGGGGCATTGTTGCAATAAGTGTTAAAAGGGTTGCAAATTTATCATTCGTCAACCCGTGTTCGGATTTATCTTCCAATATTTGTAACTGTCAACATCAGAAAAATAATTTGGTTGTTGCACAATAAAAGAAAGACAGCGGCCGTTAACTCATGTAACTGCCCAAGGCATTTACCAATAAAAAAGAAGCGCATAAGGAAAACTTTACTCTCATAAGATTTTATTAAGTCTAACCTAAAAGAGTGAAGCTATGCGAGTATCTGCCTTAAGTGATCAGGAACTGATCCGTCTATACGTTCAAGGAGAAGAGATTTGTTTTGAAGAGTTGGTGAACCGTCATAAGGATAGGTTATTCACTTACTTGGTACTGCTGTTGAAAGACAGGGATCTTGCCCATGATTTTTTTCAGGACACCTTAATGAAGGTTATCCAAACCTTGAAATCCGGAAAATACCTCGAAGAAGGGAAGTTCCGACCATGGATGTTGAAGATCGCCCATAACCTGGTGGTCGACCATTTCCGAAGAGAAAAGAAAATGAGGATGCAGCATTCTACGGATGAGTTCGATGTTTTCTCGGTGATCGGTAGTGAGGATCTGAATCGCGAAGAACTCTTTGTGCGAGACCAGATACACGCAGACCTGAGAAAGTTGGTGGCCATGCTGCCAGAAGAGCAGAAGGAAGTGCTTCTGATGCGGGTGTATGCGAAAATGCCGTTTAAGGAAATTGCATGGGTAACTGAGGTGAGTATCAACACTTCGCTCGGAAGGATGCGCTACGCACTGATTACCTTACGGACGCTGATGGAAAAACACAAAGTGAACCTGGCGGCTTGATCCATGATGCCGGATGAGTAGAAACTGAAGGACGCCCCGAATCATCGGGGCGTTTTTTTTTGGAGCGTACAATATATCCGAACGTATTGCGTAATAAGCACATACCAAACAATCAGATATGCCCAAAACATTTACTCTCCCTAAAAATTTACGAACCGCGGCTGAAGCACTTACAGAACGTGAGCCATGCGAATTGCTGTACCAGACCCAGCTTGTTGATTTTCTTACCGAAGAATTTGAAGGGGTTTCCCTTTCGCCAGATCAGAGTGTCGTCAATCGCGTATTGGCTTACAGCAAGGCGGTAGAGGTGAAGCCTTCCTCATCTTTAAAGGATGGCCTCCGGATCGTGATGAACTGATTGGCCAGTTCCGATCATTCTTCAGTTGGCCTGAATCGAATCCAATGCGAAGTCGTTTGTTGTTCTGGCTCGATCGGATTTGGTCTTAGTCTAGGTCGCGTTTCCTTCTCAATTATCGGTGTAAACACGGCCTTGTCGCCACATGTCTACCGCGCTGTACCAGCTGCTTTTGTAAATAGGAGACCGGTCCAATCGGTAATCGTTGTCAGTGAACGGATTGTCCATTTTGTAGAAGGTCATTCCGAGCGAGGATGGATTCTCCTCTTCG
>JBFHEW010000221.1:0-5261 GCA_041583955.1 Bacteroidia bacterium
CACGCGAGCTGGGTTCAGAACGTCGTGAGACAGTTCGGTCTCTATCTGTTGTGGGCGTTAGAAATTTGAGAGGACCTATCTTTAGTACGAGAGGACCGAGATGGACAGACCTCTAGTGTACCTGTTGTGGCGCCAGCTGCATCGCAGGGTAGCTATGTCTGGATGAGATAAGCGCTGAAAGCATCTAAGCACGAAACTCACCTCAAGATTAGATTTCTTTTAAGGGTCGTTAGAGACGATGACGTTGATAGGTTGCAGGTGTAAAGGCAGTAATGTCAAAGCCGAGCAATACTAATTACCCGTAAGCTTTTACAATCTAATGCGATTTAGAATTACAAGATATTTTCTTCCCTCATTGTCAATATCAACCAAGGTTGATATAAAGCTTTAAGGTGACTATTGCGGTGGGGTTCACCTCTTCCCATTCCGAACAGAGAAGTTAAGCTCACCAGCGCAGATGGTACTACAGTAACATGTGGGAGAGTATGTCGTTGCCTTAATTTATTTAAACCCTGACCATGTAATAATGGTCGGGGTTTTTTGTTTTCTATACTTTCCAGCGTTGTGTCATTTAATATTCGGATAGCCTTCGTTACTTCAATGGTTGTCGGGGCTATCCTGACAACTAATGACGGGTATGCGCAGAATGGCAAGTTCCATATTGACTCATTGTTTCCTTCGAACGTATCGGATACGCTGAACGTGAAGCAGTTTTCATACTCTGATTGGATATATGGAGAAGATGGTCGGTATTTACTGAATGAAGTTCATGGGACCCATAACTATCACCCACTTTATCAGAATTCCATCGTACGAAACGATTTAGGAAACCTGGGTTCTGCTGAACACCAGGTTCTTTTCGATTATGATCGGTCCTTTGGCTTCCACTTCAGGTCCTCTAGAAGTTCGTATTGGATACCACTTGCAAGAAGGTCTTTCCTGCTTTCGGAAAAGATGTATTCAAACGTTCAATATTCAAACGGAATCAATCGGGAGAATTATCTGGAAGCCAATTTCACCCGAGGTTTTGGAAGGCTTTTGAATATTGGCTTCAGATTCAATCGTGATGTGTCGCAGGGGTTTTACGCTAGGCAGAAGAACGTTTATACAGACATGTCGGTGTTTAGCACTTTTCGGTCTAAGAATGATCGGTACAAAGCCATTGTGATGTTCAATTATTCGAATTTACGGGCAGAGGAAAATGGCGGAATAGCGAACGATACGGTGTTCGAAGAGAACCTGACGACTGGAAGGAGTTTCATTCCAACGAATTTGAGTCAGTCAAGTAACCATTGGAAGGGCTTCGATATTGGATTGGAACAAAGATTTCTGATCGTGAAGCCTGATTCGATAGTCGATGGTAAACGTTATCGGCCAGCAGTTTCGCATTCTTTTTCCTTGCAGCGTCATAGTATGATCCATAGGAATGAATCTGATGTTACTTCAGGTTTCTACACGAACATATTCAATGATTCGACAGCAACGTATGATTCTACTATGACATTCGGTGTATCGAATGCGCTGCGTTTTGAGCTTTTGAATACGGATTCTGTTATGAATAGGATTGTGAATCGTATGGCAGTTGGCGCGAGATACGATTTTCACCGAGTTGCTTACGATTCAGTTTTCATTGATGCAATCCATAACGTGTCTGTCGTTGGAAATATTGAAGGCAGAATATTCCGTAAGGTAAACTGGAAAGCTGCTGGTCAGTTCATGATCTATGGTTACAACATTTGGGACTTGAAAGTTGATGGTCTATTCGATTATTCTACCAGAGGATCACGATTCACCGCATTTGTGAATTATTCCCTTTTCCGGCCAGATTACATCACGGACAATTACGTCAGCAACCATTTTGTTTGGGACAATAGTTGGTTGCAGACGCAGCATTTGAAGACCGGATTGATCTATGAGCAATCGAAGATCAGGTTCAAAGGGACATTCACGTATCATATCCTTGATAATCTAGTAGCGTTCGGAACAGATAGACTGCCGTATCAAAGTAATTCCGTTAACCAGTTGATGGTGCTTCGTCTACAGGAACATTTCAGAATGAAATGGTTTCATCTGGTGCTTGATGGAGCTGTACAATTAAAGCTTTCCGGTGATGATATCCGTGTTCCGTTAGCGTTAGGTCGTGGTATGTTCTATTACCAGAACGATCTTTTTAAGAAGAAGCTACGTTTACAGGTAGGGGTTGAAACGAGTTATTCGATGGGGTATTTCGCAAATGCTTATAACCCTGCATTATCTGAGTTTCATATACAGAATGACAAGCAGGTTGGAAACTATCCGTTCATTGATGTTTTTCTAAATATCCGAGTGAAGAAGCTCAGAGCTTTTTTCAAAGTGGAACACGTAAACGCTGGTTGGTTCGGTTACACGTATTACCACGTTCCGCATTATCCCGCAAATGATCTTGCTTGGAAATTCGGAGTGAATTGGGCCTTTCTGGATTGATCTGTTTGTTTCCCAACATCAATGGTAATGGGTAGTTGTGATGGCGGAAATGGAATGATATTCTGTAGCGAATAGACTAAGCAGAAAGTGTGTTGTACCATTACGAAACAGTAAGGTGACACGATTGAATCAGGTCTTCTGTTTCTTTTTCCGAGCTGCCGGGAAAAGAATGTTGTTCAGAATCAGACGGTAACCTGGAGAATCCGGATGCAGGTTCAGGTCTGTTGGAGGGTCGCTCACATAATGCTGGTAATCTTCAGGATCGTGGCCGCCATAGAAGGTCCATTGGCCTTTGCCAAGGGTTCCGTGTATATATCGAGCTTCGCTCAGCGATTTGTTTTCGCCCATAATCAGGACGTCTGACTTAATGAATTGCTTTTGAAATGCGGTGGTTTGCCCCATGAATCCCTTTATTATCTGTTCATGGTTCTGGCAAAGCATGGTAGGGATGGGGTCCCATTTTGCTGAAAATTCGAAGAGCGAAAAGAAATCGGTTTTCTGCGTCACTTTGGCGGCACGTGATTCGGTGGCATCGATGTTTGAGAATTCATATCGCGTAGGATCAGTGATAAGCCTGAAATTTTCGAATGCTACTGTGTTTTCGAAGTCGAGTTGGCTGTTGTAATTAGGGGTTGTTCCATCGCCATCGAACATGGGTTCGCAGATATCGAGTTTATGTGCAGAAAGTGCGATATCATAAGAATCGGTTCCAGAGCACATGGCAAAAAGGAAACCGCCACCAATGGTGTATTCCTTGATCCTGTTCGTGACAGCCAGTTTGAGTTCCGAAACTTTGTTGAAGCCGTTTCTGCGAGCAATTTCTTCTGAATAACGAACCTGTTCAATGTACCATGGAGCATTCCTATACTTATCCCAAAAACGACCGTACTGCCCCGTGAAATCTTCGTGATGGAGATGAAGCCAATCGTATAGAAGAAGTTTTCCATCAAGTACTTCATCATCATAGATGACATCGTAGGGAACCTCTGCGTAGGTGAGTACCAGCGTTACAGCATCATCCCAAGGGAGTTTGTTTTTCGGGCTGTACACAGCGATTTTCGGCACCTTCTCCAATCGAGCGATGTCCATATTCACTTCTGGGTCGGCAATTTCCTGAAGGATGGCTGTTGATTGTGCATCAGCAATGATCTCGTAGCTCACGCCTCTGATGGTGCATTCGGTTTCAATTTGTTTGGCATACTTGCACATGAAACTTCCTCCTCGATAATTGAGCAGCCAGTCTACTTCCACTTCGGCCTGTAGTATCCAGTAAGCGATTCCGTATGCCTTGAGATGATTCTTCTGTGACTTATCCATAGGGATGAGGATGTAAGCAGCCATCAGTTGGCTACTCAACGTCAACAGTAGAATCGTAGAGAATATGCTTTTAAAAAACGGAGTCATCGTCATCTTCCAAGTCGTCAAGGTCGTCCATCCTTGACATTTTCGTCATCACATTCGGACTGTCGAATTCAGTTGATCGGGGCATCATGTTCGGTCCACCGGCAATACTGAATTCGGGGTCGTCATAGTTGGTGAATTTGGCCAGGTTATTAACGAAACGCAGCGGAACGGTTCCTGTTGCACCACTTCTGTGTTTTGCAATGATGAGCTCAGTCAGTCCTTCTGTGGGAAGGTTGGTTTCTTCGGACACTTCAATTCCATAGTATTCGGGTCTGTATAGGAACATTACCATATCTGCATCCTGCTCAATTGCTCCAGATTCACGAAGGTCGGATAGCATAGGTCGTTTAGTACCACCACGGGTTTCCACTGCACGGCTTAGCTGGGAAAGCGCAATGACAGGAACCTCCAATTCCTTGGCAAGGCTTTTCAGCGATCGCGAAATGGTGCTGATCTCCTGTTCTCGGTTTCCACCTTTCTGATTCCCTCCGGCTGTCATGAGTTGGAGGTAATCGATCACGATCATCTGGATGTCGTGCTGGGCTTTGAGCCTTCTGCACTTGGCCCGAAGCTCAAAAACAGAGAGTGCGGCAGTATCATCGATGAAAATTGGGGCTTCTCCCAATTGTTTCAAGGATGCATGCATATGCTCCCAATCCGATTTGTCAAGTTGCCCCTTTTTGAGTTTGTCTCCAGAAATTCCAGACTCGCTCGAAATAAGCCTGTTAACCAATTGAACGGACGCCATTTCCAATGAGAAGAATGCAATTGGACGCTTAAAGTCGACAGCCATATTGCGTGCCATGGATAGCACAAATGCTGTCTTACCCATTGCAGGTCGGGCCGCAATGATGAGAAGGTCTGATTTCTGCCAGCCGTTCGTCATCTTGTCCAGTTCTGTGAATCCGGTCGGTACGCCTGTGATTCCACCATCCTTGCTGGCGGCTTCTTCCACTTCGGCTAGCGCCTTCTTCACAAGCACACTCATGGAGTCATAGCTTTTTCTGAGGTTACCCTCGGCTACGGAGAATAAGCTCGATTCTGCCTTGTCAAGCAGATCCAAAACATCGGTGGTATCTTCGAAAGCCTCGTGGTAAATATCTCCGGAAACACGAATCAATTCCCGCTGAATGAATTTTTGAGCAATGATACGGGCATGGAATTCCGCGTTGGCAGAAGATGCAACCCTATCTGTCAGCTGACTGACGAAGTAAGGGCCGCCAACCAGATCGAGGTAGCCTTCTTTTTTCAGCCAACTCGTAACCGTTAGAATGTCTATGGGCTCGCTTTTACTGAATAGGTCTGTGATGGCTTCAAATATCCTTTGATGTTCAATGCGGTAGAAACTTTCTGGTTTCAGAATCTCTACCACATCGTTCAATGCGTCACTTTCA
>JBFHEW010000222.1:0-5259 GCA_041583955.1 Bacteroidia bacterium
AGAGGTGGTCGACCATAAAACGATCAGTAATGGAAAAGTTCAGATTATTCGCTGTCGGTCTGTCGATGCTGATGCTTGGCATCACCGAGGTCAAAGCGCAGAATGAATTGGATGCGCTAAGGTACTCTCAGACAGATGTGCTTGGTACTGCCAGGTATTCTGCCATGGGAGGAGCGTTCGGTGCGCTTGGTGGCGACATGTCGTCCATGAGCGTCAACCCTGCAGGTATTGGGGTCTTTACCCTTAGCACCGGTTCGGTTTCATTAGGTATTCTATCTGCAGGTACTGATGCCACTTATCTTGGTAACCTTTCCTCAGACTCGAAGCTCAATGCCAATATCAGCAACGCTGGTTTTGTGGCCAGATTCAAACGAAGAAGGGGCGAGGAAAAGCAGTGGGCGTGGAAATCGTTTCAACTTGGTGTTTCGTACAACCGAACGGCCAACTTCCATAGAAGAAGTTCTATCGTGGGGGTGAGTACGAATAGCTCCATCATTGATGGTTGGGTGAACCAACTGAATAACGATGGAATAGCTTATAGTGATATTCCTACCGATCTGGTTCCTGGAGCTGAATTCTCTGATGCCTATATGGGTTGGGGAACGTTCTTGATCGATACCACTCCCGGTTCGGTGAACTCCTACTTGCGGAATGTGGCACCATTCTATGGACAGACGCAGCAGGTACGTGAAACCACAAAGGGAGCCATGGGCGAGGTAGCCCTGACCTTCGGAGGTAATTTCGGTAACGCGTTGTACATCGGAACCACCATTGGTATTCCTCGTTTGAATTACGAACTTGAGCGTACATATACCGAGAGTGACTCGCAGGATACCATTTCGAATTTCAGCTCTTTTACGAAGTCGGATTACCTGAAAGCATCTGGCAATGGATTCAATATCAAGTTCGGTATGATCTACCGACCTGTGAAGTGGCTTCGTCTAGGTGCTGCCATCCATTCTCCGACCTGGTATGATATTGATGAGCAGTTTACGAGCACCCTGACTTCTAATTTGGAAGGTATGGGGCAATACACCATCTCCACGTTGGACGGTGCATTCGGATATCGGTTGCAAACTCCCTTCAGGGCTATTGGAAGCTTGGCCTTTGTGGTCGGGAAGATCGGTCTCATTTCGGCCGACTACGAGTATGTCAACTATGCATTGGCACAACTCAGGTCTCGTGGGTATTCGTTCGATACCGAGAATTCCAACGTAAGGAACAATTTGAATTGGGCCGGCAATATCCGGTTAGGAACAGAGTGGAGGATAAGCGCTTTCAGCATTCGTGGCGGTTTCGCCATTAACGGAGATCCATATTCTGGCAAGTATAATTTCGACAATACACGCTACTCGTTCGGAGTCGGTTACCGCCTGAAGCGATTTTTCGTGGACATGACCTACAACCTACATCGTCAAGTGGATTCGTACCAGATGTATGCCACAGAATTTGCCGAGACCGTAACGATGAATCACAGTGTGATCACCACGGTAGGTTTCAGGTTCTAGTTGGTTAAGCGTAGAATTCCGGCCTTGGCCTTCTGGTTTATGCTATTCCTATATTCGGAATGATTGAATTCTGAACAGGCAGCAAAGGCTTTCAATGCTTTTTCCGTGTTACCTGCGCTTTCGTAAAGCAATCCGAGCATGAGAGACGAGTTGGCTGCGAAATATCTTTTACTGTCCGCTCCATTCTTGATGGTCATTTCGTAGTAGGAAATGGCCTCTTTGCGGTTGCCCAATTCGTGATGAATGCGACCTAGCCGGTAGGTGAATTCCAATTTCTCATCTTCATTCGTAAGGTCGGTGGTCTTGGAGCTGATAAGCGTTCTGAGCGATTCGTTGTAATACCCACCATCGAATTGTAATCGCGCGCGCAGGAGCATCTTATTGGGTATCTGCCCCGATTCGAATTCCTTCTGAGCTGTTTTATCCTCATCAAGCATTGTGCTCCCTACCGTGTTGATGTGCGCAATGGCACTCTTGTATGCGGTTTCATCATTCAGCACAAGCAACGCGTGCCATGCCAATTTCTGGTGCGCGGCTTTCAGGTAGCTCTTTCCCTTGAAGGTTCGGGTGTACCTGAGAAGCGGGGTATCGGCATCCTTGTCCATTCGGGCCAATTTCAATTCGCCTAAAAGGAAATTCAAATATGGGAATGTGTTGAGGGAGGCTTTAGCCGAAATCAGAACCTCAATGGCCTTGTCAGACTGTCCGTTTTCCTTGTAAAGGCTGGCCTGTGCAAAATCCATTAACGGACCGTCTTCTTTTTCCACCTCCTTCTGGTAGCGGAGTAATGCCTCGCTATCGTTCAGAAGATTGATGTGCAGAAAACTCAGTAGGAAAAGTGTTTCCTTTCGAAGATTCTTCCACTCTTGTCTGTCTTCGGCTCTGTGAAGCACGCTTTCCATTTCTCCGATGCCTTGCTCTATGGTGCCATCCACGCCCATTAACCGTGTTGCCCATCTGTAATTATCCGGCACGGTACCAATGAGCGTATGAAGCAACCCCATGCTTTTGTAAGTAGGCAGGAAATCAGGGTATTTCTGCATGTTCTTCTCCAATGCATGAAAAGCCTTGTTTATTTCGCTCGCTCCATTGAAATATTCTCCGAACCGCATCATGGAAAAGGCCCAATGCAAGTGTATTTCTCCTTCAGAAAGCAGTTTGTAGGGCGATGAATCGGGTAGTCTGCCGAGCGCTTTCAGCCGCTGCGAACGATTTTCCTTTCTGGCTTCGAAAGCTGCTTGATCTTCTGTTACCACAATGAATAGGAAATCAGAAAGATCCTCTAAGTAGAGCGGAGACAAGTTCTGCTTGTCAGAAGCTTTGAGTTTTTGAATAATGGTTGAAGCCTCGCTGAATTTGAGGTCGAGTATCAGAGCATAGGCCTTGTTGTAGTCTTGGCCAATAGTGAAGTGCTGCGCAGATCCGATCTGTGCAAGCAATACAAGAAGGATTGTGGCAAGTGTGGTTCTCAAAATGCAGTACAAAAAAAGGGGATTCAGTTTGAATCCCCTTCAATTTTCAAGCCTGGATCGGCTTATGCTTCTTCTGTTCCGTCAATTTCTGAATCAACAAGAACTCGTCCGCAATGCTCGCAAACGATGATCTTCTTTCTCAGACTGATATCAAGGATACGCTGTGGTGGAATCTTATTGAAACATCCTCCGCATGCGCTTCGCTCGATCTTCACCACTGCAAGGCCGTTCAATGAGTTTTCGCGGATGCGCTTGTAAGCCACGATCAGCCTGTCCTCAATTACTTTTTCGGCAGCTTTTGACTGCTTGGTAAGTTTCTCTTCGTCCTTCTCTGTCTCTGCAATGATGGAATCCAGCTCGGCTTTCTTTGCTTCGAGGTCTTTCTGACGCTCTTCAAGGTTCTTCTTTGCCACTTCGATCAACTCGTTCTTAGCCTCAATATTGGCCTTGAACTCGTTCATTTTCTTTTCGCAAAGCTGGATTTCGAGGTTTTGGAATTCGATCTCCTTATTCAAAGAATCAAATTCACGGTTGTTTCTGACCTTACCTTGTTGCTCCTCATATTTCTTGATGGCAGCAATGGCATCGGTGATCATGTTCTTGCGCTGAACAATTGCATCTTCAAAGGCATTCACCTCGTCAGTCAGATTCTGCAATCTGGTTTCAAGACCGGCAATGTCGTCTTCAAGATCCTGCACTTCCAATGGAAGTTCACCACGGATGGTTCTGATTCGGTCAATTTCAGAATCGATTGTCTGAAGGTTGTAAAGTGCTTTCAGTTTTTCCTCTACTGTGAAATCTGAACCTGCGGTAGCTTTTTTAGTCGCCATATTCTATAGATAATTGATCGGGTTCGTTTTTACCCTTGTCAAACGGGGTGCAAAAATAGGAAAATTCTGCGCCAGTTTTTCAGCTAATAATTCTACGGTGAACTGTTCGCTTTCGAAGTGGCCGATATCTGCAATGATGATGCGGTTTTCAGCGTCAAAGAACTGATGGTATTTATAGTCTCCGGTAATGAATACATCAGCCCCGGCCCCTATGGCATTTGCAAGTAGAAAACTGCCCGACCCACCACAGAGGGCAATCCGTTTTACGGTTGCCTTATGCGGAAGCGTGTAGCGCACACATTCGGTTTTCATGGTTGTTTTCAGCGAGCGCAGGAACTCGAGGGCATCAAGTTCCTCCGGTAGCTCTCCAACCATTCCTGATCCTACCTCTTTCCAAATGTTCTCCATCGGGTACACATCAAATGCAACCTCTTCGTACGGGTGTGCTTGCTTCATAGCCGATAGTACACTCTTCACTTTGAAGTCTGGAACAATTGTCTCTATGCGCACTTCTGGTTCGGAATGCATTTCTCCTTTGTTTCCGACAAAAGGATCGGTGTGCTCATTTCCTCTGAAAGTGCCAGTGCCTTCGGTATTGAACGAGCATTGATCGTAGTTGCCGATGCCTCCGGCTCCTGCTTCGAACATGGCATTTCTGACATTCTCCACGTGGGCAGTGGGGCAGTAGGTCACTACTTTTTTGAGCAATTGCTTTTTAGGATGAAGAATCCGGGTATTGACGAGCCCGAGTTTTTCGGCAATCTTCAGATTCACACCTTCACTTACATTGTCCAAGTTGGTATGAATGGCATAAAGTAGAATGTCGTGCTTGATAGCTTTCATCACGGTGCGCTCCACGTAGTTCTTGCCATTGAACCGTTTCAGTCCGCTGAAAACGATGGGATGATGCGAAACAATGAGGTTGCAGCCTTGAGAAATAGCATCGTCTATCACGTCTTCGGTGCAATCCAAACTCACCATTATTCCTTTGACCGTGGTGGTTGCATCACCGACCAAAAGGCCGGAGTTGTCATAACTTTCTTGAAGCGATGGCGGTGCCAGTTGTTCTAGAAACTTGATTATTTGTGATGCTTGCATGAAGCAATATTAAGAAGAATGTGTGTTCCGTACTATATTCGGCCATGCCTTGGTACCGACATCTTCTGTGGCCTTTTGCTCTATTGTATGGGGTAGGGGTCGGTTTCCGTAATCTGCTGTTCACGTTCAAAATCCTTCCGGTCTGGAAGTTTGAAGTTCCGGTCATCTGTGTAGGAAGTATGGAAATGGGCGGTACAGGAAAATCCCAGCTGGTTCATTACATCGTGAAATTGCTTCTTGAAAACGGAAAGAACGTAGCCGTGATAAGCCGTGGTTACGGTAGGAGCACTTCGGGTTTCAGAATGGTGGAGGAGGATAGTACTGCCAAGGAGGTAGGTGATGAACCCTTGC
>JBFHEW010000223.1:0-5252 GCA_041583955.1 Bacteroidia bacterium
CACCTTTCCAGTAGAGCCATACGTAGTGTACCACGCATGGCTCGATAGCGAAGAACATGGCAACATGACGGGTGGAGAAGCCCAGTGCAGTGACATTGTGGGTGGCCGCTTCAGTACGTGGGACGGTTACATCACGGGAACGAACATTTCGCTCACTCCCAACGAAGAGATCGTACAACGCTGGCGCACCACCGAGTTTGCCGATACGGACGAATCATCATTACTCACCATACGGTTGGCGCCCTATGCCCTTGGCTGCCAACTCACCCTTACACACAGCGAGATACCCGAAGGCCAACCCGACTATGAGCAGGGCTGGTATGAGCACTATTTCGAACCGATGAAGGCCTACTTCGAGGCAGACTAAGCCCCTCACTGTATACTGTCATAGCGCCAAAATGGGTCTATACAGACTTCGCACCTGCGATCAAATGGCGTAAGTGCCTCCTAAGTGTTGCGTATTTTCCACGCAATAGTGTAGATTATTTTCCCCAATCAGCCCTTGCAGACAAATGGAAGGTCGGCCCATCCATCAATTATAACACGCTGATAATGTGATGTTTATGACCGTGTAGATCTGCATAATCGGTTCGTGGCACGGTTTCTTTAACTACGGTTCAAAGTGTTTAACCATTTAAAACAAAGAAATCATGAAAAAGGCAAGAATCAGTTTAATCGCAGCGGTTGTATCTATGATCGCATTTACGGCTTGCGAGAAGCAGCCAGCAAACACGAACGAGGCAGGTATCACCGTTAAGATGACAGACGCTCCCGGTGATTACGCGGCCCTCAATGTTGAAATTGAACGGGTGGAGGTCTACTCCGAAAGCTCCGGTTGGGTGGAACTCAGCAACGAAAGCCAGATCGTGAACGTGTTGGAGTTGACCAATGGTGTTGAAACAACCCTTGCTTCAAGCACCCGGTTGGAAGCAGGGATCTACACACAGGTGGCTGTCTATTTCGGAAGCGACAACTCCATACAGGTGCAGCAGAACGGAGAGTTCGTATCGCTTGAGATCGGAGGAGAAGGCATGATCGTATCTGACATCCATGCCGAAGTTGCGGCCGGAGCATCGGCAGAGGTGCTATTGGATTTCAATGTGGCTGAGTCTGTGGTGCTGATAAACGGTGAGTTCGTACTTAACCCTGTTGTAGAAACCATAGCAGATGCAGAAACAGGTCTACAAGGACATGTGGAGGGTGATGCCTTTGCCCATGTTACCCTTACTGGCGCATCGGGCTCGTTCATGGCCTACACCAATGCGAACGGACAGTTCCTGATAAGAGGAATGAGCGAAGGAAGCTATACGCTTACCATAGAGGCACAGGGCGAATCGTCAGCCGAAGGCAATCTGGGCGCCAACCTTGAACTCGGACTTGGTATTCCGGGTCTGATAGAGGGAAGTGCAGAGGCCAACGGAACCATCAGCGCCAGCTTTGAAAACGTGGTCATTGTGGAAGGAGAGATCACGCAGATGGGTAGTATCTCGTTACAGTAGAAGGTCTCTTGTGGGTGAATTGGGGGAGTTGGCAGACTCCCCCTTTTCTATTTACATAAGTCCGTACTGATTCATTTTATTGTAGAGGGTCTTTCGGTCAACCTTCAGTCGTTGGGCCGTTTGACTCTTGTTGAAGTTGGTCTCTTTCAATACCTGAACAATGGCATTCCTTTCTGCCTCTTCCACCACGCTTTTCAGGTCCTCTATCCTTCGTTGCTTTCCTCTTCCATTCATTTCGGCCTGCCCTTGCCCGAAGACGATCTCCGTAGGAATACAATCGATGGTAATGCGGTCAGCGGTGGCCAGAAGTACCGAACGCTTTATCACGTTTCGGAGTTCGCGTAGGTTTCCGTGCCAGAAATAATTCTCAAGCTTAGCCAACGTCATGGCGTCAATCCCTGAAACCGATTTTCCCAGCTCGGCATTGGCCTCTTTCAGAAAATGGTCGATGTAGATCCCGATATCCTCCTTCCTGTTCCGAAGCGGTTCCACTTCGATCATGAATTCGTTGAGCCGGTGAAAGATATCCTCTCGGAACCGCCCTTCCGTAACCGCCTGCTGCAGGTTCTCGTTGGTTGCAACGATAAGCCGCACATCAATTTCGGTATCCTTATCAGCTCCCACCTTGCGCACCTTCCTTTCCTGCAGCACTCGGAGCAGCTTGACCTGGTTCTCGTAAGAGAGGTTTCCGATCTCATCCATGAAGAGAGTCCCGCCATTAGCAAGCTCAAACTGACCGGTCTTGTTCTGCAATGCTCCTGTAAAAGCCCCTTTCACGTGTCCGAAAAGTTCGCTTCCGGCCAGTTCTTCGGTAAGCGAACCACAGTCGATGGCAACGAACGGTTTGTTCTTGCGCGCACTTTGAGCGTGGATCGAATTGGCCACGAACTCCTTTCCTGTGCCGCTTTCTCCCTGTATGATAACGGTCATGTCGGTAGGTGCCACCAGTTTCAGATTCTTCAATAGTCGTTGCGACTGTGGGCTTGTTCCCCACACGTACCCGCTGTCGGCAGACTTGCCGGCAACCCTTTTCGGAGCAGAGGTCGGCTCAGCCGGTGCGCGTCTTACAAGATGCAGCACCTCCTCGTGATGGATAGGTTTGGTGATGTAATCCAACGCCCCGAGCTTCATGCATCGGATGGCTATTTTCACATCGGCATAAGCGGTCATCATGATGACCTGTGCTCCGGGTTGTAGCTTCTTTATCTCCCGAAGTAGGTCAATGCCTTCGAAATCCGGTAGTCGGTAATCGCAGAAAACGACCCCGTATTCGTGCTTCTCTATCAACTTCAGCCCACTTTTGCCAGTGTAGGCTTCGTCTGCTTCATACTTCTCGCGTTTGAGGTAAGACGATAGCATGAAACAGATATCGGTATTGTCGTCAATGATCAGAACTCTGGACATGGGTGTGGAAATTATTTCAACCGAATGTAGAATAATTTCTACAATTCAATGCCGCATTCCGGATCAATGAACAGCTATTTATCTGATTATCAACATGATAAGAAAACGAAAAAACGCGGCACACTTCTTCTATCTCCGTTTACAACATTAACCTAAAATCAAATACAATGGAAACGAGAGGAAAGAGTGCAAACAGTGTCATCGGAAAAGCAGCGATCCTATTCTTCGCTGCAACAACATGCGCAGCCGCATACTTCGGATTCGAACGGCACGACCGCGTGCAACGGCTCGAGAACGACCTGACGGAAATGAACGTGAAGTTGGGCTACAATGCATTGGAAGCCCAAAAGGCAGAAGAGGCATTTGCGGCCATAGAGCGTAACCTTTCCGCCATCAGACAATCGGAGGGATATGTACTGATGAATCTGAAAGATGAATCGCTCCACGAAGGGTCGGTGAGCGAAAGTCGCATCCAGGCCGAAATTCAGACCATCGAAGCGCTGATCGCAGACAACAGGATTCTTATCAGCCAACTGAAAGACGAGATCGGTGCACGTGATTCACGGCTTACGGAATACAGGCAATCCATCAGTTCTCTTCAAGAACGCATAACCGGCTACAAGGCCAAAACCCAAGAACTTACCGCACAGGCCGAAGCTCTACGAAAGGACCTTGTATCCACTCAATACGAAAACCAGTTGATAACCAAGGAGTTGGCACATAAAGAAATGGTTGTGAACAGACAGAACCAACAGCTTAACGCTAAAGACAAGGCCCTGAGGACCGCCTACTACGCAGTGGGCTCGTTCAAAGAATTGAAAGAGGAGAATGTAGTGAGAAAAGAAGGAGGGTTCCTTGGCATAGCCGCAGCTAAGGCTGTACACCACGACCTCAATCGTGATCGATTCACCAGGCTCGACATTTTGGAGCAGACCACCATTCCGGTGTTCAGCCCGAAGGCGGAGATCGTCTCAGCACACGACCCGTCCAGTTACGAGTTGGTAGAGGGGAAGAACGAGGTGAGATGGATCAAGATCAATGACCCAGCGCTATTCTGGGAAAACACCAAATACCTGGTGGTGGTTACAAAAGGCGACCAATTCCGCGAAACAACAGCCTTAAGGTAGTTCCGATATCTCAGCCGAGAAGCGGTTCGGATCTTTGATCTGGCGCAGTGGTAACCGTTTCTCCAACCCCGCACCCTGTCCTTTATAGGCAGGGTGCTTTTTTTGATGTGAACCGGAACACGCAAACCACGGCATAGGTGTGAATAAATTCCCCTAAAATGTGGAATTTTCTCTACAGTTTAAAATCAGTCGAACAGTTAAACATCTGTTTTTCAACGCTTTACATTCTCAAAGAAAGAAGGCACGCTTCTTCCGCTATGCTCTACCATATGAACCCCTTAAAAAACAGAAATCATGAAAACGATCGGATACTTGAACACGACAATCTTAAAGGTTTGGGCTGTTACCGTACAGCTTTTAATGCCATGCATGGTAAGCGCGGCCATGTTCACAGCAACATCTTCAGGCTCATGGAGCAGTTCTGCCACATGGGGCGGCACCACACCTGGTTCTGACATCTCGTTGCATCAGATCATCATCCCTGCTGGGGTCAACGTGATCATGGACACCGACCTGATGATGAACGGTCCTTTAGCGAGCCTCGATGTGCAGGGTTCTCTCCAAGGGAGCGCAAACACGATCACGGTAATCAGCGGTTCCATCATTGGCGCTGGCCAAATGCTCTGCAATCAGGTGAGCCTCTCCGGGTCGGCCTCTGTGACGTTTGCAGGGCAGCTTAACGTTGGCACTTTTGTGAACAACGGTGCCACCGTGGCGCTATCTGCACTCACAAGCGTGCAGAACGAACTGCAGCTTAACGGTGGTGTGGTTGTGATCGGATCTGGTACCCTCGCTTTGCAAAGCGGAACGCAGATCGTGGTGAATGGCGGCTCCATGTCGCTGAGTGGAGGGCTTTTCACGGCCACAGACAGTTACAGCGTCATCTATCAGGGAAATGGCGGAACGGTAGGTATTGAGGCCTCGGGCTCGGGGCTGTCAGAGATCACGGTCGACCTATCCTCTGCCAACGCACAACTCATGTTGGGAGGCGATCTGGTGCTGAACGGTGACCTGACACTTGACCAAGGACAGGTCGTGATCGGAAACAACTCGTTGACCATAAACGGATTCATCGTTTGTTCGCCAAGCGGTTCCATTGATGCCTCCATGGGATCAGCACTACAAGTGTCTGCCAATGGGAACGGAACAATTGAGCTCTCGTTTGCTTCTTCCCCGGATATGATCGGCTCGCTCACGATCGATGCATCCGGGGGCGCATCCG
>JBFHEW010000224.1:0-5252 GCA_041583955.1 Bacteroidia bacterium
AACACAGGTAGGGCACCAGGCATCGGCTTCGGTCTGATCCCAGAAGACCGAGTTCAATGTGGCGATGGAGCCTGCGCTTTCGCCCAGAACGAAAATGAAAGCGGTGTCAATTCCCAAATCGGTAGCGTTATGAACCAAGTGGCGCAGCGCGGCTCGATGATCCTGAACGGCACGATAGGTGGCCACGCGGAGTTTGGGCGCTTCGCCCTGACAGATGATGCACGGATCGGTGGCCAACGAGCAATTCCAGCCAAGTCGGTACGAAATGGTAACGGTAACGAACCCGCGCCTTGCCATTTCCATGCAGTAATATGCCATGCCCTCGCGCGTTCCGGCAGCAAACGATCCGCCATGCGTCATCACGATGAGCGGCCGTTTTTCCAGAGGGTCAATGCTCGGATCAGGTTGGTAGATGTCCATCCGCAAACTATCCATTTGTGTACTCGGCCAACGCATGGAAGTAGCGTAGTGAACACCCGTTGTTATCTGAATATCTGTGCTATCGAAAATCGCATCTTGCGAGTAGCGATCGGCAAGGCAATGCTGCGACTGACCCAATGAAATTTGGGTAAGAAAAAGGAGGAAAGGAAAAACGAAAAATGGGGTTCGCATATATCGAAGATAAGCAAGGCAACCATTTGTAATGGACCCTGCTACAAATGCTGCTCCATCGTCTGAACGTATTTTTTGACCTGTTCCAATCCGAATCGGAAGAAGCCATACTCGAAAATGTCCTCAATATCTGTGGCCGCTGCCTTCGAGAGCTTATAGATGCCCATCGTTGCGCAACTGAGCTTCCTTTGATTTCAGAATGTCGGCCACCGAACGGCTGCTGACACCGCTTTTCAGTCCCTCGTCAATGGCCTCACGTAGCGCTTTAAGCTTCGCATTCTTTTCGTGGTCTTTTCGAATGAGTTCTCGCACGTACTCGCTCTCGTTGGCGTATTCGCCCGATGCCACCAGCGATTGAATCCAGTCGCTGAGCGTTTCGGTAAAGGTGATGGATTTGCGGACTGTGCCCATGTTTTCTCGTGTCGGATGAACGAAAATTGGAAACGTGGTGCAATATAGCACCACCTGCAAGAAGTAACTTCATTGCGAGGCCGATTCCGCAGTAGGGCTCAGGGTGCGGCCTGAGTAAACAGGGCAGTCATAGATGTAGAGGGTCAAGCGGGTTAGTCCTTCTTGGCCCTTTTACTTTGCGGTCGTAGGGGTATGATGGTCAATTGTATAGATCAGTTCGGAACTAAGCGAAGCGTTATCTCTGCCTTGGCAGAAAACTGATCGTACTTAGTTCCACACAAGTCATCCTACGGAAGATTTGCGTGGGCGGGGCGTACACTAGGAAGCCAACCTTGTCTTACCGATAGGAACCGCATTCATTTCCATGAAGCTTAGGTCGAGTTTTTTTGATGCGTGTTGAATATCGACCCCTGTTATGTTTCCGTCCTTATCAAAGTCGAGCACAACACCTTCTCTCACTTCTTCCGACTCTACGCTTGGCGTATCGCTGAAATCAATGTAAAGCGAATCTGTTTCTGAATCATAATTGATTTTCATGACCTATAATTTCTGTCCATAAATGCGTTGTGAATGGTTTCCCTGTCTTCGAGAACAACCACTCTTCTATACTTATCAAGTTCTTCGACAAAACCCCAGTATCTGATTCTACCGTCTTCCTGTATTTCGCTGCTAAGTGGTTCGGCAACTATCTTCTCACAAATTTCTTTGCTCAGATAGGTTCGTTTGACAAGTACCTGTTCCTCGAAGTAACGTGTTGTCTTCAATTCTGTTGTTTATGCGAAGATAAAGATATGGCCTGAATAGTTCGTGGCGGTCATCCGCCTGAGGCGGAGAGAGTCAAGGGGTTAGTCCTTCTTGGCCCCTTTTTCTTTGCGGTCGTAGGGGTATGATGGTCAATTGTAGAGATCAGTTCGGAACTAAGCGAAGCGTTATCTCTGCCTTGGCCGAAAACTGATTGTGTTTTGTTCCACACAAGTCATCCTGCGGAAGACTTGCGCGGGCAGGGGATATAGCGGTCGGCAAGGCAATGAACTGACTGGCCAAAAGCGTTATCGAAGGTCAAAAGAAGGAGAAAAGGAAAAACGAAAAATGGGGTTCGCATTACTCAAAGTTAGCGTTTGAGTTCATGTCAGGACTTGATGCATCAAGCCCTGATAGGTAACAGGTTAGTTCGCCTTCACAATCCGCTGATACTCTTTCGAACCTTCGCGGAGTGTTCTTTTCTGTGTTTCGAAATCCACTTCGTACAGCCCGAAACGTTCGTCATAACCGAGGTCCCACTCAAAGTTGTCCATCAATGACCAATAGTGGTAGCCACGCACATCGTAGCCATCCTTTATTGCCTTTGAAACCGCATACAGATACTTTTTGATGAACTCACCTCGGATGTCATCATCCGCATCGGCAACACCATTTTCGGTAATAATAATCGGTTTGTTGAGCACGGAAATTTCCTTGATGGCGCGATAGAAGCCTTCGGGATACATGGTATAATCCATATCGGTTTCCTTCTCGCCCGGATACATGCGGGTTTTCAGGGCTTCGTCCAGATCCAATGAGAAATCCATGGCGTTGTGGCTGTAGTAGTTCAATCCTACAAAGTCGAGCGAGTAAGGGGCGTTCGGAATTTCGGCCTCCAGGTCGACCAAAGTTGGGAAACTGAACTTGTAGATGCCCTTGGTGAACGTGCTGATGAATGACCCGTTGAAACCCTTGTTAACCGTTCGCGAAAGCAATCGGTCAAATAGATTCCAATCGTTCATCGGGTCTATCTGATGCATGTTCTTCACAATGCCGATCTGCGTCCGTTCACCGTGAGGGAAGTTTTTGAGTTTGGCATACACCCTTACGTGCGCCAAGTACATGTTCTTCAAGACCTCAGCGGCAAGTTCAGGGTCTTTTTTCCCTGGCGGAAAGTGACCGTTGAAGTAAGCAGCGATCACAAAAACAGCCGGCTCATTGAGCGTACACCAATACGTTACGCGGTACTTGTACCGATTGAAAACCAAGGAGGAGAAATCAACAAAATCCTGGATATTCTCCTCCTTTTCGAACGCTCCCTTGTTCTCAAACCACATGGGATGACAGAAATGGTGCAGTGTGATCATCGGTTCTATTCCGGCAGCCAAAAGACTGTCTATCACATCTGAATAATGCTCCAAAGCAGACGTGTCCACCACTCCTTCCTCGGGCATTATCTTACTCCACGAAACAGAGAACCTGTAGCTCTTAACGCCTAGTTCCTGCATCAACCTGATATCTTCCGGGTAGCGGTTCCAATAGTCGCAGGCGATGCCGCATTTCTCGCCACGTGCAATGCGCGGATTACCGGCTTCATCTACCTGATCTTCCCAGTCGGCCCAGTTGTTTGTGGTGTGCCCGCCTTCTACCTGATGCGCAGCCGAAGCCACGCCCCAAATGAAATTGTCGGGGAAAGAGATGTCATTCAGGTCAATTTCATCCCAGTCCCAATGCTCCACAGGTTCGGTGTAATTGAGGTAGGCGGTGGGGATGAAATAAATGAGAGCTACTAGAGCCAGGATGCGGACGGTGGTTTTCATGAGACTAACTTACTGATTCCAGCATTGCGAGAAACTCCCGTTCTCCGCTTTCCAAAGCTCCCTGAACCGTTTGAAAATGGCCGTTGGTGGCGGTGGCTTCTCCTGCAAAGTGCAGTTTTCCGTTCACGCTTTGAGCCAAAATGGAGCGCTGATTTCCGATGCCGACCGAGCTGTACGAATACGCACCCAGCACATAAGGTTCTTGCGACCAATCCTGAATGAGGCCATCAACAAACGAAGCCGTGGCCTGGCCGTTGTAAACAGCATCCAACTCTTGCAACAAATGCGGAATGGCGCCTTGCCCCATCGCACTCAAGGCTTCCGCTTTTTGTCCCATCACGAAAGCCGAAAGCACGGGGTCGGAGCCGTTTTTGCCGTAAGTCGCGTGCCAATAAACAGGCGAACTCTCTGCTCCGATCAAACTCGTGCTGTTCCAAAAATCCTGACTGAATTTGAGCAACACTTTCATTCCAGCATCCATTCCGATACTTTGGATCGCTTGCAATTTTGCCTGTGGCAGGGCAGGAATAAAGCTGATGGCTCCAGTTTTCAGTACTGCAACCGAAGCTGTAATGAGGATGCGGTCGGCTTCGAAAGTGGAGCCACTTGCAACGGTAGCAATCACATTCTCGTCAGAGTAATTGACCTGCATGACGGGCGAATTCAAAACCACATTATCGATCACCGAAGCCGCAACCGTTTCATTGATAAGGTCGAAATAGCTGCGTTTGAACTTGAAATCCTTGTTGCCTGACGACCAATTCTCTCCCTCGCGTTGCGTGAAAAGTATGCTCAAACGATTTGCCGAAGTGCCGAATTCGCCTGCAATGTATTCGAGAATGCCGAGGTCGGAGTTGGAAATGCCCTGCTGCTGAGCGTATTGAAGCACGCTCATGTCGGGACCGTTGTAAGTGACATCGCCATCCAATATGCCAACGATGTTTTCCAGAATACTCGAGCTGTGATTCGGATTGATCTGACCGTTGATCCAATAGGCTTCTTCGCCTCCGTCTTCGAAAATCTGAAAGCCCGCATCCTGTGCCAATCGGTGGCTCAATGACTTGTTTCCGTGTATCCACTCGGCTCCAAGGTCGATGGGGAAATCGGCAAAATCTTCGTTTTTCCGAATACGGCCACCGATCCGGTCTGAAGCTTCCAGAATGACCACCTCGGCACCGTGTTCCTTCATCTTTTTGGCTGCGTAAAGTCCAGCAGCTCCGGCACCTACCACGATAATTCGAAAGCCTTGTGGGAAGTTTCCCAGTTCATCCTTTTTGCATCCGGTTAGCAAATGCGGAAACAACAACCCAGCGGAGACGCCAAGCGATGATTTGCGGATGAAGGAGCGCCTGTGCATCATTTCAACTGTAACGGGTCCGCCATGTTTCTATTATCTGCCAAGCTTGCTGATAGAAGCTGACCGTCCGATTATCAATATTGGGGTCAATGGTTCGAATTTATCCATTTATCTTCGACCGAAACAACCTTCTTCATGAAACGACTACTTACGTTTCTGTTTGTACTGAACTCTGTTGCTCTCATGGCTCAGCAAACAGGCGATTACACGATCACGATCGCTACTACCGCCCCATCTCTCAATGGCGATAGTCTGGATATTTACTTCCACGTTCCGAATACGTATAACGCCAATATTCCTAGCAAAATGAT
>JBFHEW010000225.1:0-5243 GCA_041583955.1 Bacteroidia bacterium
ACAACGCAGGCATCATTCAGCCCTTCATCAACGTCAACGAGCTGGATTACGATAAGATCGAGCGAATCATGAATATCAACTTCTACGGAACGTTGTACATGATAAAGGCTTTCCTTTCACATCTCCTAAAACGGCCTGAGGCACATATCGCCAATGTTTCGAGCATGGGCGGCTTCATCCCCTTTCCGGGGCAAACCTTTTACGGTGCCTCCAAGGCAGCAGTGAAATTGCTTACCGAGGGGCTTTATGCAGAACTGAAGGGCACCAATGTGAGCATTACCGTCATTCACCCAGGTGCTGTGAATACGAACATCGTGGTGAACTCTGGCGTGCGGTCGGCAGAAGAAGTGGCCGCCATGAACAAGGACCAGTCGGCTCAGGCCATGAGTGCCGCCAACGCTGCCGCAGTGATGATAGATGCCATAGAAAAGAACAGATTCAGAGTTCTGGTTGGCAACGATGCCCGTTTTCTCGACATGTTCTACCGCTTGGCACCGAAAGCCGCTGTGAATTTCATTACGAAGCAGATGAGCAAAATGAAACTCTGAGAAACGCAGTTTCTGAAACAGACGCGGCCGCTGACCGTGCCACTAGCCATCGGCAACAGAGATCTACTTTTTACCTTCTGGCAGCACAAGCAACGGAACTGTGGTATGATAGGCCATTTCGTGCGTGTGATTCATTCCGAAGATGGTCTCAATGAAAGAGTGTTCGCGATAGACCATGGCCACCATGTCGTTGTCCTTCTTCTTATCCATGTAAAACTTGATGCCCGACAGAATGTCTTTCGAAACGATGCGTTTGTAGGTACAGTCAACCTCCGGTTCGAAAATGTGCATTTCGCGTCTTTTTTCCAGCACCTTTTCGTAGGTAGGTTCCCCGCTGCCCTTTTCAACGTGTGCCAGACGTACATCAGCATTGAAGATCATGGCCATCTCTTTCACAAGATCCAAGGCGTCATCATCAGCAATTTCATGCAGGTCAGAACAGAGAAGAATGTTCCTCAGTGGAACGAAATCAGCTTTTTCCGGAATCACCAACATCGGAATATGACGTAGTTCCTGCATCAGATTCACCGTATAACTACCTACCAGAAGTTCTCTGAGCCCCGAAGCACCGCGGGTACCGAGCGCGATCATATCGAAATTCTTCTCTTCCACGAATTGCAATACTTCCTCAATGAACTCACCCTGCACCACTTTGCCGGTGATATCCTTTTCGAACAAACCATACTGTTTGGCCAGCTTCTTCTTGGTATCCTCCATGGCAGAAACGGTGGTTGCCACCTTCACTCCTTCCAATACCTCACTCCTATCATAAGCATGGAAAACACATAGTTTTGCTCCCGACTTGGCAGCCAATTGTGCAGCATATTCCAACGCATTGCGTGAGTGATGGGAAAAGTCAAATGGTACAAGGATGTTCTTCATGGCTCAAAGTTGGTCTGAAAGTTAGACAACTACACTAACATTTATCAGCTTTCCGCAAATCTCCAATAACCTATCTTCGAATCCAAGAATGAAGGACAGAAAATATATCCGATTTCAATGGTTTGCCGTTTTTACTGGCCTCATCATTCTGGTAGTGAAATTCTACGCATTCCATGTAACGGGATCGAACGCCATCCTATCTGATGCACTCGAAAGCATCATCAATGTGGTTGCAGGTGGTTTTGCGCTTTACAGCCTGATATTGGCGGCCAAGCCAAAAGACCGCGACCATCCGTATGGCCACGGAAAGATCGAATTCATATCGTCTGGAATCGAGGGCACGCTCATCCTGCTGGCAGGTATCAGCATTGTTGCCAAATCTGTACACGATCTATTCATCCCCTACCCATTACAGGAACTGAACATGGGATTGGTCCTATCTGCAACTGCCGGCCTGATCAACTACATCTTAGGTTGGGTAACAGAATTATATGGGGAGAAGAATCATTCGCCTACCATGGTGGCCAGCGGCAAACACTTGAAGAGCGATGGCTATACCTCACTCGGTCTGATACTTGGGCTGGGTATTGTGATGGTCACCGGTCTCAACTGGATAGATAGTGCCGTGGCACTGGGATTCGGTTCGTTCATTGCCATCATCGGCCTGAAAGAAATACGCAAATCCGTGGCGGGCATTATGGACGAGGCCGATTTCGACCTGTTGGAGCAACTGATATCCGACATTAACGGGAAACGCACCGAGAACTGGATAGACCTGCACAATTTCCGGGCGCAGAAGTTCGGCAAGGGAATCCACATCGATTGCCACCTCACCCTACCCTATTATTTCACCGTAGCACAGGCCCACAACGAGATCGATCTGGTTGAAACCATCGTTTCTGACAATTATCCCGAATCGGTGGAGATGTTCATCCATGCCGACCCGTGCATCCCTACTTCGTGTCGTATCTGTAGCAAAGCAAATTGCGAGGTACGCAGCTTCGCACACGAGCAGACCATCAAGTGGGAGCTCGATGCCGTGCTTGAAAACAGCAAGCACAAATGAAGAACTGGCGCGAACTCCTCTACCAACGCTGGGAACCTGAGCGGTCGAAGTACCTATCTGACCTCGTTGCAAGCAATGACCAGGTCTTTTCCGAGGTTTTCAATCTTTTCTATTCCGGACAAGGACACGAAGCGCACCGGAGTGGTTTCATACTCGGACAGGCGTTCAGAAAGAATCCCTCACGTCTCATTCCGCGCATCGGAACGCTTCTGAGCAGCATGCAGGAGCCCCCGCACGAATGGTATCGTTGGATGGTGCTTTGGTACCTGAGTCATTGCAACTACCCGCCAGAGTACGATGGGTTTCTGGCAACGTTCGCATTTGAGGAATTAGGCCGACCGGATGCCAAACCCGCACTTAAAAACGCCTGCATGAGGCTTTCTGAGTTCATCTGTAAACGCAACCCGGAACTGATCCCGGAATACGAATTGTACTTAGAGAACATTATTGACAACGAACGTCCTACATTGGTGGCCAAAGCAAAGAAGCAATTGGCCACATTGAGCAGATACCGGAAATGAAACGCCCAGGATGAAACGCATTTTGATAGTGATAATGATACTTTGCGCCAACCTAGGTTTTGCGCAGGTGAAATGGACATACGAAGGATTGCTGACACGCCATCCCGAACTCATTCCGTTGCTCGCCATGCACGACTTCGATACCCTTGTTGCAGCGCCTGACGTGACAATTGTACTCAGTATCATCGACCCCGACACCATTGCCGTTGGAACAACCGTACTTCGTAATGAGGTTCAAACGGTTTATTTTCCAGATCACGGTTATCATTGGAGCGGCACTTATCCGAACTATCGGCTGGTTGCCCGGTCGCAGCAAGGGCTCACCTTCGGGATCTACGGCCTTCTTGACGAAGTGCTCGGCTTTCGGTTTATCCATCCGAAAAGAACTATAGTTCCGAATGAGGTTAGATGGCCTAATGAATTGACATACAACTCACAACCAAGATTCAATAAGAAAGGATTCCACTTGCACACGCAACACCCTTTGGAACTGACGGAGCAGTTGCACAACCCCGATTTCCCGAATGCATGGCAGGACGTAAAGGAGTACATTGATTGGCTGGCCCGCAACAGACAGAACTACTGGGAGTGGTGTCTGCTCCGAACGGTTGACATGCCCAAATGGCAACCACATGCCAAGCGGATGGTTGATTACTCGCACGAACGAGGACTCATGATCGGTGTGGATGTGTCGCTGCACATGATCCAGCAACGAACATTTCAACTTTACAGGAGCTGGCCCAAAAGCTGGCGAAGCAAAGAGAAGCAGTTACTCAGCAGCCTAGAAGACCTCTATCATGCCGATTGGGACTTCCTGAATGTGGAGTTTGCCACAGCCGAATTCATTGGAGGAAAGGAAAAACTCAAGAGCAGATTGAAACGGATCCTTATCGGGACAGCAAGGAACAGCTACAATAGCAACATCATGGGGCGTAAACACGTGGTGAGCGAAGAGAACATGGTAGGAGAACAGGCAGATGTATTCAACGTTTCAGATAGCATTGACCTGTACCGAGGGGTCGGGATCCACACCGTAATGATGTACAGTTTGGAAGATAGTGTGGCACCGGTTTACGAGAACAGGAACTTCCATCATATTCATGAGGACATGCTACGAGAGAACAAGTTGCGTGAAGTGTGGTTCTACCCCGAAAGCGCCTATTGGGTCACCTATGACAATTCCGTGCCCATGCTGCTCCTGCCCTACCTTTCGGGTAGATTGAACGATATTTTACTGTGCGAAAAGGAAGGCATCCCGAATCACCTGACCTTCAGTAGTGGTTGGGAATTGGGTTATTGGGCCGTTGATTGGAGTATTGCGCGTTGGAGTTGGAAAAGCTCCATTGACCACGAAGAGCGGATTCCTGAACCCATGGAATGGGTGACGGCATTGGGTTACTCCGATGCGGTTAAAGCCAACCTGGACAGGCATCTTGAACTTCAGAACGATTTTCTCCTGAACCGGAACCTGCTTCGATATATGTGTGCGCAAACCGTCACAGATGAGTTTTCGTTATTCCGAAAACAGTTTCAACCGCGGCCAGAATTCACATTCAAATGGTTGGCCCGGAAGTCGGACGAGGAAACACGGGCACGTGTGAAGCAGAATGGGCTGATGGCATTACAGGATTACTATTCCAGATCGGAAGCGCTCAACGCTGAGTTGGCACAGCTCATAGACACGTTGCTTCCTTCGCCAATCGCAGAGTATTTCACGGCTTTACAGCTAACATCCTTGCGGGCCAAGCATCGTGCTTGCACCGTGAACAGCATTCTTGCTCACCGCGAAAAACGAAAATCCGACAAGGCCCATTGGCTCGAAAGGGCCAAGCAGATCAGACTGCAAGGTGTAGGATTGATGCACCGGCTCGAGCGGGATTACAAGTATGATGCAGCGTACTTGTATGAAGAGCGGGAAAGTCATACCTCGTATCCCTATGGGTATCTCCATCCGCCACACACACTTCATTTCTGGAAAAGAGAAGAGGAACAGAGTCGTAAGAATCGATGGGGCTACAACTTTATGAGTATTTGGAACGTCACGAGGATCATCGGGCTGTAAATGGTTGACCCGGATCATTGAATCCTGATACAAAGCTGAAATCCTGATAAGAAACCACGACCGTTTCAATCTGATGGAAACGGACAACCTGATGATTGTCAGTATGTTTTGCACCGCATCATCAGTTTGGCATCCGATCTGCGATGCATCTTTGTGAAGATTCA
>JBFHEW010000226.1:0-5221 GCA_041583955.1 Bacteroidia bacterium
GTTTTCTTGCGCAGATGTGCAGTTTGCAGATAAACACTCCCGACACCATGGAGCTTGGCGCGTTGCTGTACGATAGGTACCATATCGAGATACCGGTATTCGAGCACAACGGCCGGTCGTACATCAGGTACAGCTTTCAGGGATACAACACGCAGGACGACCTGAACAGACTCTTCGATGCGTTGCGCGCCATTCGCACCACCACCCACCTTCTTGGCTAGCGGAACCGGAGCTTGGCCGCTTTTCCGTGCTTGCCCATCATCCAACCGGTGGAATCGGCCAGTGCGCAGGTGTAGAACCCTTCATCAACAAGCGGCATCCAACTTATACCTTCCGTAGTGGAATAATCAACTCCCGTGCGACCACACGCCACCAACAGCCGCCATTTCTCGGCATAGGCCACGCACGAGCGGTAACCGCGCGGTGGGTCTCCCTCTATCAGACGCCAGGTTTCACCTCCGTTGGTAGAGACAGCGCAATTGGCAGCTGCATTGGTGCTATCGAGGTAGCAGCCGCCTACGGCCACCATGTTCTTTGCGGTAACCGCCAGCGAAAAGATGCCGCAACCATCGCCCGAA
The DNA here is from genome assembly GCA_041583955.1 of Bacteroidia bacterium. GTDB lineage: Bacteria > Bacteroidota > Bacteroidia > UBA10329 > UBA10329 > UBA10329. The sequence continues at coordinate 579 of JBFHEW010000226.1, forward strand.
CGCACCGGAGTGGTGACCATTTTCCACGTACCGGCCTCCGGTGCGGATACCATGACGCGGGCCACAGAATCCCCACCGGTGGCAATGAAACACCTACCATCTGTGGTAACGATGCCCGTTCCGCTGGCAGCGAACCCCGCCTCTTTGGCCAATGCGCGCGGCAACAATTCGGCAGATACATCCTCCCAGGTACTTCCGAAATCGTCCGAACGTATCACCACGAACGTGCCATGGATGGGATCGCCAAAGCAATACCCCACGTTGCCACGGAAATCCATTCCATCCAAGAAGATGCCCGAGTCCAAGCGGGTGTAGACCTCGGTCCAGGATATTCCTCCATCCGTTGTTCGGATGATGCGTCCCTCCTCGCCTGCCGCCATCAGGAGTGCGTGTTGCGCATCGAACGCATGCACATCCCTGAAATCGCAATGGGTATAGCCCGCAATGGTATCGGCCGTCCAGTTTTCGCCATCCACCATGCGCAGGAACGTACCACCCGACCCACTGGCCCAGCCCACGCTGTCATTCACCAGAAACAACCCCCGTATGCTGGCCTTGGTAACAGGTGGCTTCGTCTGCACCGTTACCGATGGCTCGGAAACGGAAGGTTCTCGCTGCGCACACGCCTGCAGGAAAAAAAGAAGACCCCATCCACCGCACAAGGCAGCGAACAGGGTCATACAATAGGTGGATCGGCTGCCTCTCATCTCAGCCGAAAATACATCACCTATCCTTTATGTACCTTATTTCTGATACGGCTTAGCGTTTCAGGGGTGATTCCGAGCATGGAAGCAATGTACCTGAGCGGAACATTCTTTAGAAGCTTGGCATCCGTTTCGAGCATCTTCCTGTACCTTTCTTCCGGACTCAGGCTCAGATAATCGACCACCCTGCCTTCCATATAACCGTACACCTGCTCGGTTATCAATCTTCCCAATCGTTCCCACTTCGGAAACCTGTTGTAAAGCTCGTCCATGCTTTTACGGCTCATTACCAGCAACTCGCAGTCCGATATGGCCTGAATGTAACTCATGGAAGGCCGCTGAAGCGTAAAACTGGTATGTGCTGTAACGATATTGTGCTTTGATAGCACCATGGTGGTCACTTCCTGATCATTGATCTCATAATAGGTACGCAAATACCCCTTTGTAAGGAACCCGATGTTCGTACAAACGATACCCTCGTCTACGAAATACTCTCCCGAAGGAAGGTGCATCGGTTTAAAATGAGACATGATCACTTCCATCTCCTCATCCGTGAAATCGATGATGCCTTGAATGTAATTCTGCAGCGCAAAGGCGCCTTCTATTCTTTCCAATACGTTCTCCATCATTTTGAGCTTAGAAATTGATTTAAGTCAAATGTAACAGAGAGGAAAGTACGGTGCCCGAAAAGTAGGTTCGGATGGATTATCTGCACCGATTTCGGGACGATTCGGACATCGTTGAGCACAAAAAAAGCGGCCAGTGCGACCGCTCTTTGATGTCTTCATTTCCTTTTTTCATGGTTTCAACCGGAGTGTGATGGTGGTGAAACTCCGTATCAGCTCCACCTGAACCACCTTTCCGTTGTGGTAGGTGTACTGCTCTTTGCAAGCATCCGGAAGTGTGACCATGTACCGCTGCGTGCCCAGCGGAACCACATCCAATTCGCGGCCATATTTCTCGTAGAATAAGGTGCTCCTATCCTTCGGTTCTGAGAAGTAGACACAGGCAGAACTGTAGGTCACCAATTCGTGCCCCAGGTCCTCCAGTCTGTCTCCCTCCCGTTTCACATACTGCTCCCCGTTCCACTTGAGCGAAAGGTCGAATTCCAGCTTCTGGTTAAGCCATGTCTTGAGCTCCGAGAACATCATTTTCGATTGCTTGAACGAGCTCAGCATGACCGATCGGTACTCCTCTCTGCGGATGAGACCGGCTGCGGTGTTGGTTTCTATGCGGTAATTGGAAGTTCCGTTCACATCCGTTCTACTCACCGAGTAGGTGCCGATGGGTGTACCATCCAGAAGTACCTCGTAGTTGAAGGTTTCCACAGTTGCCGATGGTCCGAATGACGTCAGCACCAGCATGCCCGGAACGAAAAGAAGAAGTAACTTTTTCATGGCCCACTCTTTCCTTCCTTTTACCCGAAACGTTTGCACGCGTTGGGTCGTTGGTCGAAAAGTATTCAGCTCACTGAAAAACAGCTACTTACCTATCAATTATCTCCGAAGAAAAGTCTACTCGAACCATTGGCATCGAACTGGAATGCCTTGTCGCTTTCGGTACGGTCGAGTTTGTTGCCAACGGCCAGGCTCCACAGCACCAATTCCATGGCGAACCGTTTTTCAGGGTCGGGTAGATCGGTTGCATATTCATTCACAAACGTTACCAGCGGCTTCACGCTCATGAGGTTCTCATTGAACTCCATGTCGCTATCGGTGTAATTGAGCTCCACCATATCGTTGCTATCAAACCAATCAACGATATCGGTGTAAGGCGTTTTCACTCCGGCCTTCTCAAGATTGGGAATACGCGGGAACAGCCTTTCGAACTGTGTGGTAACGGCAGCATCGATGAGCAGTTTGGCAACCTCGGTGGCCCCCTCCTGCTCGCCTTCATACACCAACTCGATCTTCCCGGTAATGGCCGGAACAATCGACATGAAATCGACCAATCGTACCGAGGTGCGTTCTTCGCCCGATTCTATCATCCGAAGATTGGCTGCGGCCATCAGATTCTCCATGGCGCTGATGGTAAGTCGGGCACTTACGCCACTCTTCGCATCCACATATTCGCTTTCGCGGGCCTCAAATGCCACTTGCTCCAATAGGTCCTTCGCCAATTCGGGGAAAGCGATGCGCGCCCTGTCCTCGTCAGAGATGCGCGCTTCCTGTTCGGTTATCTTCCTGGCCAGCGCAATGGAGTTGGGATAGTGCGTGAAGATCTGTGATCCGATACGGTCTTTGAGCGGAGTGACGATGCTACCCCGGTTGGTATAATCTTCCGGATTGGCGGTGAAAATGAACTGGATATCGAGCGGCATGCGCAGTTGGAAACCACGTATCTGAATATCTCCTTCCTGAAGGATATTGAAAAGCGATACCTGAATCCGCGCTTGCAGGTCGGGCAATTCGTTGAGCACGAAAATGCTGCGGTTGGCGCGCGGTATCATGCCGTAGTGCAACACGCGTTCGTCCGAGTAAGGCACCTTCAACGTGGCCGCCTTGATGGGGTCGATGTCGCCAATGAGGTCGGATACGTTCACATCGGGCGTGGCCAGCTTTTCATAGAATCGGTCAGACCGATGCACCCATGTTATCGGGGTATCGTCTCCTTTCTCCATCAACAGTTCTTTCGCATGCTTGGAAATAGGGTTGAACGGACTGTCGTTGATCTCAGAACCTTTCACAATGGGCATGTATTCGTCCAACAGGTCCACCATGCTGCGCGCAATACGTGTTTTGGCCTGTCCGCGCAGACCGAGCAGATTGATGTGATGCCCCGCCAGGATGGCCCTTTTCAGCTGCGGAACAACCGTATCATCGTAGCCCCATAGGCCCGGGAACACAGGTTCATCCGCTTTTATCCTTGCGATGAGATTCTCTTTCAGTTCTTCACTGATGCTGCGGTCTCTATAACCCGCTGCCTTCAACTCTTTGAAGGTGATTTCCTTCTTCATATCAGATCCTTTTAATTCTGTTCTTCTCGTAATCTTCAAATATCATTTCTCCCAAGCCTTTCAGTCCGGTCAGGAATGCCTTTCCGTTGTTCTGAGCGGTGAAAAGCTCCACAAACCGCCTCAGATACGGGTCTTGCGCTATCATGAACGTGGTGATGGGAATCTTCAACTTACGGCATTGGGCCGCCTTGTTGAGGCACTGCGCCACGATACGTTCGTCAAGCCCATTGCTGTTCATGTAGTATTCCCCATTGGGAAGGCGCAGACAGCTGGGTTTCCCATCGGTGATCATGAAGATCTGCTTGTTGGTGTTCCGCTTCCTTCTCAGAATGTCCATTGCCAATTCCAACCCGGCAACGGTATTGGTGTGATACGGTCCAACCTTGAGGTATGGCAGGTCTTTCACCTGTATGGGCCACGCATCGTTCCCGAAAACAATGATATCGATCGTGTCTTTCGGATACTTACGGTGAATGAGTTCTACCAACGCCATGGCCACTTTCTTGGCAGGGGTTATCCTATCCTCCCCGTAGAGGATCATGGAATGACTGATGTCTATCATCAGCACGGTGCTCATCTGCGCCTTGTGCTTGGTCTCGCCTACCACCAGGTCGTCTTCGGTAAGTTTCAGGTCCGAGATACCGTGGTTGATCTGGGCGTTCTTCAGACTTTCGGTCATATCTACCCGAGAATAGTCGTCACCGAAATTGAACGGGCGGTTCTCCCCGTCCCGTTCGTCACCGGTCCCTAGTTTGGTGGTCCGGTGGTTTCCGACCCCGCTCTTGCGCAATTTCCCGAAGATCTGCTCCAAGGCATGGTCGCGCAGGGCCGCTTCCATCTTTGCCGTGATGATGTTCTTTCCCGGTCCGTTGCCGTTGTTCCCATCTTCGGGGTCGATCTCTTCCCGTATGAAACCACGCTTCTTCAGGTCTTCCAGAAAATCCTCGAACGTGTACGCATCATTGAAGATATCGTACTCCCTA
>JBFHEW010000227.1:0-5218 GCA_041583955.1 Bacteroidia bacterium
CTGGACGTGATACCGAAGGATAGCATTCTCTGGGAAGCGCCACAGAAAGCACAGCAGGTATGGTTCATCAACCAATTGGGCGCCAATGTCAACCTCGGAAACATTGCCCCCAATGAAGTCATTCCGCTCGAAACGCTCCGTTTAGGTGTCCGAGGAGACACGTTTTTCAACTACCTGCCAGCAGACATCAATGTGAATAAGGTACTGGCGAAAACGAAAAAGAAGAAATGAAGGAACTCACTGTTCAACAACTTCAACAAATGAGAGAGGCGGGAGAACCGCTACAACTGATCGATGTACGCGAGCCTTGGGAAGTGGAGATATGCAGCATCGGAGCCCATCATATACCAATGGGCGAGATCCTGACCAGGGTTGAAGAGATCAAAATTGATGTCCCTGTTGTGATTCATTGCCGGAGCGGTGCCCGTTCGGCAAACGTTGTGAACGCACTCGAGATGCAACTTGGACTTACCAATCTGTATAATCTCAGAGGTGGAATCCTTGCATGGGCCAACGAGATCGATCAAACATTGGAACAGTATTAATGGAAACTGAAACCACGCGAAGTACCAAGGACTTCGTTCTCCTTTATCTGAAAGGAATGGCCATGGGTGCGGCAGACGTTGTGCCAGGCGTATCAGGCGGCACCATCGCTTTCATCACCGGTATCTACGAAGAGCTGCTCGATACCATCAAGGGATTCAATCTCTCGGTGCTTAAGACACTGAAGGCCGAGGGCCTGAAAGCGGTTTGGACAAAGACCAACGCCACCTTTCTGGCGGTGCTTCTTGCCGGAATCTTCACGAGCATAATCAGTCTGGCAAAAGGCATCACATTCCTACTTGCCACCTACCCTATTCTGCTCTGGGCCTTCTTCTTCGGACTTATCATCGCTTCAAGCGTCATCATAGGTAGACAGATAAAGGAGTGGAACCCGAAAACCATCGGTATGATGGTGATAGGGGCAGCTGTTGCATTCTACATCACCATTGCAGCCCCATCTCAGATACCGGACGGATTGGTCTACATTTTCCTATCCGGATCGGTTGCCATCTGCGCCATGATCTTACCCGGTATTTCAGGCAGCTTCATCCTGCTTCTTCTCGGAGCTTACGGAACGGTTCTAGGTTCCATCAACGGTCTGGTGGATGCACTTAAAGCGGTTGATGTCAATTCCATCATCGATTATGGATTGAAGATAGGAGTGTTCATGTTAGGGTGTGTGGTCGGAATCATTTCGTTCTCGAATTTCCTTTCCTGGATGTTCAAAAAAGCCTACGTACTCACCATGGCGCTGCTCACGGGCTTCATGATCGGCTCGCTGAATAAGGTGTGGCCTTGGAAAGAGACCACAGAATTCAGGGTAAATAGCCACGGGGAGGAAGTTCCATTTCTGCAATCCAATATTTCACCGGCCAAATTTGAATCGATTACCGGAGAACCATCTCAACTGTGGATCGCCATTGTACTCTGCGTGGTGGGTTTCCTCTTGGTTTTTGTAATGGAGAAAATGGCTTCAAATAAGTGATGAGAAAGTTCGGTCTCATAGGATACCCACTCACTCACTCTTTCTCAAAAAGATATTTCACCAATAAATTCGAGACCGAAGGAATCGAAGCGGAATACTGCAATTTCCAGATAGAATCGCTCCAAGAGCTGGACGACATTCTGAGAAAAGAACCGGACCTGGTGGGTTTCAACGTGACCATCCCGTTCAAGACCTCCATCATTCCACGATTATCAAGCGTGGCGCCTTGCGCAAGGTCCATTCAATCTGTGAATACGGTTAGCATTGAACGGATAGGTAGTTCGTGCAACCTTTATGGCGCCAATACCGATGTCATCGGATTCAAAGAAAGCATCGAGCCGTATGTGAAAGGGCACGATATGGCGCTGATCCTGGGCACTGGAGGTGCCGCCAAAGCTGCCCTGCACGTGCTTGAGGAACTCGGACTGGAGTGCAACTCCGTTTCAAGAACTCCCGAAGAAGGCGATTTCACGTACGAAGACGTGACCCCCGAAGACATCTGGGAACACTCCATCATCATTAATTGCACGCCCATCGGAATGTATCCGAAAACCGATACCGCACCCGACATCCCGTATGAGTCCATCACGCCTGAACATGTGCTTTTCGACATGATCTACAATCCGGCCGAGACCGTATTTTTGAAATACGGTCGAAAAAGGGGTGCCACAACCATTAACGGACTTCAGATGTTGGAAAGACAGGCAGAAGAAAGCTGGAAGATCTGGAACAGTTAAGGTCTGAACAACAGAACCCCAACCAAGTTGAACCTAAAACATTGAACTTTTGAACTCATTTAAAGGAACAGAAACGTACATCGCATCAAACGAATTGCAAGTGGCGGTGAACGCAGCCATTCATCTTGAAAAACCACTGTTGGTAAAAGGTGAACCGGGTACAGGAAAAACCCTTTTGGCACATGAAATTGCCAATGCGTTGGGCAAGAAACTCATTACGTGGCACATCAAATCCACCACCAAAGCACAGCAAGGATTGTACGAATACGATGCCGTTTCGCGCCTGCGAGACAGCCAATTGGGCAACGAAAAAGTGCACGACATTTCCAACTACATCTTGAAAGGAAAGCTGTGGGAAGCATTCGATGCCGATGAATCGGTTGTTCTACTTATCGATGAGATAGATAAAGCAGACATTGAATTTCCGAACGACCTCCTGCTGGAATTGGATAAAATGGAGTTCTTCTGCTACGAAACGCAGCAGACCGTCAAGGCCAAGAAACGCCCGATCGTTATCATCACATCCAATAACGAAAAGGAATTGCCGGATGCTTTCCTGAGAAGATGTCTTTTCCACTTCATCCGATTCCCAGAAGAAGAACAGATGAAAAAGATCGTGGATGTACACCATCCAGGATTGAAAGCAGAAATGCTGAACCGTGCGCTGACCGAATTCTACCGTCTGAGAAAAGTGAACGGCATCAAGAAACGCCCAAGCACCAGCGAGTTGGTCGATTGGATTTCTCTGATCCTACGGGATGACCTGGTGAAGGACGAGCCAAAAGAAGGCGAAAGAAGACTTCCTCCGCATTTGGGTTCACTCATTAAGAACGAACAGGATCTAATGCTTTTGGAAAGGATGTTCGGCTAGGATCGAGTAGTTAAACTGTTGATTATCAATCCTAAAAACCCACACCAGACTCCATGTTCCTCCAGCTCTTCTATAAACTCAAACAAGAAGGTATTCCGGTAAGTCTGCGGGAATATCTGACCTTGTTGGAGGCAGTGAAAGGTGGCTTGGGAGAGAATGTGGATGATTTCTATTCGTTATCACGAAGCATTCTCATCAAGCACGAGGAACACCTTGATCGTTTCGATGCCATATTCAGTCAGTATGTGGCCGGAAGCATGAAGCTCTCCCCTACCGACCTCTCCAAGATCCAGGAAGATTGGCTGAAGTATATGGCCGAAAACAACCTGACTGATGAGGAAAAGGCGATGATAGAGGCTATGGGCGGATTGGAAGAGTTGGCCAAGCGTTTTCAGGAATTGTTGGAAGAACAGAAGGAACGTCATCAAGGAGGAAATAAATGGATCGGCACGGCCGGGACTTCTCCGTTCGGAGCTTATGGCTACAATCCTGCAGGTTATAGGATCGGGCAGGCAGGTGGCAGAAACCGGAGTGCCGTGAAAGTCTGGGACAAACGCGAATTCCGCGACCTGAGCGATAAGGAAGAACTGAATACCCGTAACCTGAAAATGGCGCTGCGAAGGCTGCGCGTTTTTACCCGGACCGGACATGAGGAGGAATTGGATCTCGATACCACGATCAAGAAAACCTCTAAGAACGCAGGGTTCTTGGAGATCGAGATGCGGCCTGAACGCAAGAATAACGTGAAAGTGCTCATGCTGTTTGATATTGGTGGCACCATGGACGACCACATCGAACTGTGTTCCAAGCTCTTCAGCGCAGCCAAATACGAATTCAAGCACCTTGAATTCTATTATTTCCATAACTGCCTTTACGAAAGGCTGTGGAAAGAGAACCGAAGACGCTTCGATAATATCTCACCTACGTTTGAGGTAATGAACAAGTTCAATGATGATTACCGACTCATCATAGTAGGTGATGCAACCATGTCGCCATGGGAGATCCTACAGCCGGGCGGAAGCGTGGAGCACAATAACCCCGAATCCGGATCGGTGTGGATGGAGCGTATCACGCAGAAATTCAAACACCATGTGTGGATAAACCCCAACCCTGAAGAAGGTTGGCGCTATTCAGAATCGACCCAGATTCTGAAAAAGATCATGAACGACAGGATGTTTCCGCTTACAATGGAAGGCCTTACAAAGGCCATGAACATGCTCAAGACGGCCAATAAGCGAACTGTGAGCGGAACCGATGAAACGATCGGCTGGTAGAAGAAGCAACAGCTTGCGACATCCCATCTAAGGATGTTGGCCTGATTGATACCTGAAGCCGGTCATCTGCTCCTTAGAGAACAGTTTTTTTTCATGATTCAATGCATACATCGGAAATAGATGTTATTTTAGTAGGGACTGAGAATGAAATCGATAGTACTGACATTTTTGACCTTTTTGATGGTAACGGTAACAGCCGTTGCACAGAACGTTTTTGAGGAAGGTTTACGATGGTACAGTCAGCGGACATCGGGAGCCCAGGGTCTGAAAGCCAAGCCAGAGCACATCAATAAAGCGATTCCTCACTTCCAGAAAGCCATGCAGCAGCCCAACATGGAGCTGGAGGCCGGCATTTACCTGATGCGTAGTTACATATTCAAGGCTCGATTCACAGAAGAATCGGACGCTGACAAGCGTAAGGTGTTCCAGCTTGCAAAGGAAGTTGGCGATAAACTCGTGCCGAAATACCCCATCAGCAAAGAACTGCGATTTGAATACCTGAGCGCGCTCGGTCAGTGGGGAGAAGTAATGGGCGTATTCAGGGCAGCGAAAGAAGGAGTGGTAGATAAGGTGAAACACGAAATGGAAGCCCTTATCAGGCTAGATCCCGAATTCAGAAAAGGCGTTCCGGAACGTGCATTGGCTGTTCTTAACCTACGTGTCCCGAAAATTCCGTTCATCCTTAGCTGGCCAGACAAGAAGAAGTCGTTGGTCATGACCGGAAAAGTCGTGAATAAATACCCGGATGATATTGGGAATAACTTCTACCATGCTGAGGCATTGGTTGAAAACGGCAATCGTACAGAAG
>JBFHEW010000228.1:0-5213 GCA_041583955.1 Bacteroidia bacterium
CATACTCCATCAGATCCGAACATTGCTCGTTGATCTCGGCAATGAGCTCCACCAGATCCGGGTCGTTCTGCGAAACACCTTCTTCCAGTTGCCTTATCACCTCCTGCGCCTTTTTGCGGTAGTGCCTGTTCAGGTCGGCCCAATCCATGGGTATTTCCTGCATGGCAATGCCCATTTTCCACGCATCCTTGTATCCAGGATAATGGAGGTCTACCTGCTTTGATGCCCAAAGGATCGCTTCGGGTCCGTTGCTGGTCCCATCCGTGAATGAAACCGTCACATCCCACGGTATCGGCAGTATCACCACTTCGGCCTCTTCCACATCGAACGGCAACCCGAACAGACCTGAATCTGTGAGGCCGGGCCCATTCGCATCAAAACTGTCTATCTTTTCCTGCTTGCTCATATTCCCGAAAATAAGAAAGGCTCCGACAATGGAGCCTTTTTTCAGTTGAAACCCTGTCCGTGGATCAATTGATGGCGTCAGCCAGTTCGTTGCCTGTCTTGAAACGCACCACGTTCTTGGCTGCAATGCTGATAGGCTTACCGTTCTTCGGGTTTCGTCCAGTTCTGGCAGCCCGTTTTGCCACGGTGAAAGAACCGAAACCGACCAATGCAACCCGTCCATCCTTTTTCTTCAGTTCATCCGTTGCGGCACTGACAAATGCGTCCAAAGCGCGTTTTGCATCTGCTTTGGAAAGGCCCGCATCCTTCGCGATTTTTTCAATCAATTCTGCTTTGTTCATGGTATCGAGGTTATTGGTTTGGTTCTGATTCGTGTTCAAATATATACCTCCGGTGAGGTGCTGCAATGCAACCATACCAAAACCCAACGTTTTGTTGATAAAAGTGAACGTTTGTTGATAACTGCGCCTGTACCGCCCATGGATAAAGGGATACAGTCATTTCGCTGGGTCTGAACCCTTCTCACGCCAAGGAAAATCAGTGCCGTCATACCATGTACGTTGGTGAGGTATTTTCCACTACAAAATCGGTTTTCGCTGCCTTATCCGTCCTTCGGTACCCTATTTTTGCGCAGCAAGCATGAGCCATCCTTCCAAGCGCATTCTCTTTCTGGTACCTTATCCACTGGGCATTGCGCCTAGCCAGCGCTTCCGGTTTGAGCAGTATTTTCCCAAGCTCAGAGCAGCAGGTTTTGAATTTGACGTGAAGCCGTATTTGGATGAACGGGCCATGATCTACCTCTACGAGCCGGGCAATTTCCTGCGCAAAGTGTGGAAGGTGAAATGGGGACTCTTGAAACGCTTCGTTCAATTGTTCTCGCTTTGGAAGTACGATTTCGTATTCATCCATAGGGAGGCAGCGCCCATCGGTCCGCCAATTTTCGAGTGGCTCATAGCCAAGGTGTTCCGTAAGAAGGTCATTTTCGATTTTGATGATGCCATCTGGTTGAAGAACACCTCCAGTACCAATTCGGTGATCAGTTGGTTCAAACGCTACCGCAATGCAGAGAATGTATGCTCGTGGGCCTGGAAGGTGAGCTGTGGAAACGATTACCTGGCCGGTCATGCGCAGCAGTTTGCGCGTCAGGTGGTGGTGAACCCGACAACCATCGATACGGAGAACCATCATAACCGCATGAAGTCCTACGTGGGCGAAAAAGTGACCATCGGTTGGACCGGCACCCATTCCACCATCAAATACCTCGACCCGATCATTCCCATTCTACAGCAGTTGGAGCAGGAGTTCGATTTCAATTTTCTGGTGATTGCCGACCGCAGGCCCGATTTTGAATTGAAGAGCCTGCGCTTTTCCCCTTGGAACAAGGAGACCGAAATAGACGACCTCTTGAAAATGGATGTGGGTGTGATGCCGCTCGAAGACGATAAATGGGCCAAAGGGAAATGTGGTTTCAAAGCCTTGCAGTACATGGCGCTGGGAATTCCGGCCATCGTTTCTCCGGTCGGGGTCAACACGAAGATCGTTGATCCGGGTGTGAATGGCTGGATCTGCAGCTCTGGAGCAGAATGGGAGCAAACCCTCCGACAGATACTCGAAAAGCAGGTCTCGTTGGCAGCATTCTCCATGGCCGCCCGTGCCAAGATAGAAGCCAACTATTCGGTCAAGTCCAACACCGCCAATTTTCTACATTTGTTCGCCCATTCCGATCAGGAAAAGGGATAAACCGTAAAAGCAATAACGTTCACCGATCATAGTTCAAAGCCCATGTCTCAAACCTCAGATCTTACACAATTGAAAAGCACCGCGCTGTCGGCAAAACACATCGAATTAGGAGCTAAGATGGTTCCGTTTGCCGGGTACAACATGCCGCTGCAGTACGAGGGGCTGACAGTGGAGCATTTGGCCGTCCGCAGTGGGGTAGGTGTGTTCGATGTATCGCACATGGGCGAATTCATCATCCGTGGTGAAGGCGCTTTCGAGCTTGTGCAGAAGGTGACATCGAATGATGTTTCGGTGTTGGTGGATGGAAAGATCCAGTATTCGTGCCTGCCGAACGAGACGGGCGGAATCGTAGACGACCTGCTTGTTTACAGGATTGACGCCAAGACCTACATGCTGGTGGTGAATGCCTCCAATATTGAGAAGGATTGGGCACACATTTCCAAATACAATACCCAAGGTGTGGAGATGATCGACATCTCTGAAAAGACAACCCTGCTTGCCGTGCAAGGACCAAAGGCTGCCGAAGCATTGCAATCGCTTACAGACATCAACCTTTCTGAAATGACATATTACACCTTCAAGAAAGGGGTGTTTGCCGGGGTTGAGAATGTGCTGATCAGCGCTACAGGCTACACCGGTGCAGGTGGTTTCGAGATCTATTTCGAGAACGAACATGCAGAACATATGTGGAATGCCGTGTTCGGGACCGGTGCCGCACAGGGCATCAGACCGATCGGTCTGGCCGCCCGCGACACGCTCCGATTGGAAATGGGATTCTGCCTTTACGGAAACGACATTGACGACACCACCTCTCCCATAGAGGCCGGTCTGGGATGGGTTACGAAATTCACCAGCGAGTTCACCAACTCTGCCGCCCTGCTGAAGCAGAAGGAAGAAGGTGTTTCGAAGAAACTGGTGGGCTTTGAGATGATAGACCGTGGTATTCCGCGCCACGACTATCCAATTGTGGATGCCGATGGAAATGAGATAGGAAAAGTGACCTCCGGTACGCAGGCCCCCAGTTTGCAGAAGGCCATCGGTCTGGGGTACGTGAAAACCGAATTCTCAAAGGCAGGCACAGAGATATATGTGCTTATACGCGACAAGCGCATCAAAGCGCAGGTAGTGCGTCCACCATTCTATAAGGCTTAAAGAGTTGTTGCTTTTCAAAGTACAGGACACCTTTCGGGTGGAAGGGAAAGGGCTGTTGCTTTCGGGCAGCGGTAAACCCAATCTGAAAGGGGTTGATTTCAGAAGTGAATTGAAGTTGGTGCTTCCCGACCGTTCCGAGTTGTTCACCTCGGTGGTGGGCATCAACTGGCAGAGTGGAGACCTCATTGTTTCCGAAGTAGAGAAGCTCAATGTTCCGAACGGAACGGAAGTCTGGCTCTTAGAAACCAAAGCGTAAGAATTGAATCAAGTAGAAGTCTGTTTTTCGCCACCCCTGTTCCCACAGTTCGCACGTGAAGGAAGCATTGTGGTGGTGGTTGATATTTTCCGCGCCACATCGGCCATTGTCACAGCCTTTCATCATGGCGCCCGCTCGTTCATTCCTGTTTCCACCATTGAGGAAGCACAGGAATATGCCGCAAAAGGATACCTGGCAGGAGGCGAGCGCAACGGAGAAGTGGTGGAAGGTTTCGAGATGGGCAACAGCCCGTTCTCGTACATGAACGACACCATCAAAGACCGCGAAATAGCGTTGACCACCACCAACGGTACGCGGGCCATCAACATTGCCGAAAAAGGAGCCGATGCCGTGCTCATAGGTTCGTTCTTGAACCTGCAGGCCTTGGCCGATCATCTTACCACACAGAACAAGGATGTGGTCATCTTCTGTGCCGGGTGGAAAGACCGTTTCAACATGGAAGACAGCCTCTTTGCAGGGGCGCTCACCAACCTGCTGCTCAACAGCGGCAAGTTCTATTCCGATTGCGACAGCGCCAATGCCAGTAGCCTCGTGTACCGCACCGGCCGTAAGAACCTGATGCGTTTTCTCCAGAGCTGTTCGCACCGTAAGCGCCTAGCGCACCTCAATCTCGAGAAGGATGTACAGTACTGCCTCCAGCGCGACATCACCGATGTGATTCCTGTGCTGAAGGATGGGAAGTTGGTTCTACTGCAAGAATCCCAATTACAGTAATCCGTATTTTGGCGCCATCATGTTGAAGCGCGTGCTACTTCGTTCGGTGCTGGTGGTGTTGCTGATGGTACCTTTCAGCAGCAACATGCTTTTTTCGTGGGGATTCTTTGCCCACAAGCGCATCAATCGGTTGGCAGCATTCACGCTTCCGCCCGAGATGATCGGCTTTTACAAACGCAACCTCAACTACGTTACCGAGCATGCGGTCGATCCAGATAAGAGACGCTATGCCGTGAAGGATGAGGCTCCGCGCCATTACATCGACATCGACCATTATGGCGAAGGCATGGACGCCTTCAAGCAGATGCCGCGCAAGTGGAGCGAGGCCGTTCAGAAATATTCGGAGGATACGCTGATGGCCTACGGCATTGTTCCGTGGCATATAGATGTGATGATGATGCGCCTGACGAAGGCCTTCTCTGACGGGAACCTGGACCGTATTCTGCGTAATTCGGCAGAGATAGGGCACTACATTGCCGATGCACACGTGCCGTTGCACACCACCGAGAACTACAATGGCGGCATGACCAACCAGAAGGGTATTCATGGTTTCTGGGAAAGCCGATTGCCCGAACTGTTCTCCGATAAGTATGATTTCCTGGTGGGTAGGGCAGAGTACATAGACGACCCGCTCAACTTTGCGTGGGATTTCGTGGAAGTGAGCCATGCGGCCAAGGACAGCGTATTGCTGTTTGAGGCCGAAATGAACATGGAATGGCCTACCGACCGGAAGTACACCATGGAAAACCGGGGCTCGGTGCTGATGAAGGTCTACTCGCAGGACTATTCGGAAGAATACCACAACCGACTCAACGGCATGGTGGAGCGAAGGATGCGTGCTTCGATCCACGCCATTGGCAGCCTGTGGTACACGGCATGGGTCAATGCAGGTCAGCCAGACCTGAGAAAACTGTACGACAAGGAC
>JBFHEW010000229.1:0-5198 GCA_041583955.1 Bacteroidia bacterium
GGGCCGGTAATGGCCAACGTGAGTCCGGCATGTTGAATATTCACGAACATGGTCTTTCCACTTGGCGAGAAACAGATCCCGGTGAACTCCGACTCGTATTTGGTCGCGTGCCCGAAGGTGAATATCTGACCATCCGGGGTAACACCTCTGAGGTATGGATCCGTGTCGTCCTCGCAGATCATCACATCGCCCCAAGGGGCAACCGTAAGATTGTCGCAGTACTTCATGATGTCCACATCGTTCGGTTCAATGAACAACTCCAGCTCACCTCCTTCTGCATTCGGAGTGAGTTTGAACACCTGACCTTTCATGAGGTCACCACCATTGGTGCAGGCAAAGTAGATAACGCCATCCTCGTACCACATGCCTTCTCCTCTTGCGAAAAGAGCGGCACCCTTGTCAAAACCTTGCTTGCGAAGATCATCGTGCGGAGATTCGACATCTTCCATGTCTATCCACTCCAATTTCATTGGGATGTGTTGCAGAATATCCGGCCCGGCAGATTCGGGCCAGTTGCGCGTATCGAACTTCGGTGCATTCTTGATGGCGAGCGCCTGAAGCTTTCCGCCCGAATGCAGGTCGTCTTTCTTGTTGGGAATGAAACGGTAAACCAAACCGTCCGATCGGTCTTCGGTCATATAAAGGACGCCCTCTTTGGGGTCATAAGCCACCGCTTCGTGGTTGAATCGGCCTGCGGCTTTGATGGGTTTCGGTGCTACACGTTTCACTTCGCTGCTGGCAGGCACTTCGAAAATATATCCGTGCTCTTTCTCAACGCTTCCTTCAAAGTCACCGATCTTGGTAACGTCTTCCTCGCAGGTAACCCAACTGCCCCACGGCATGACTCCTCCCGCACAGTTCCGATAGGTTCCGGCCAAGCTCAGGAATTCCTTCTCCACCTCCTGCGTTTCCTCATTGAATACCAATGTGGTTGTTCCACCAAGACCTGGGAATGCCCCTTTACCGAATTCGTAGAAATCCTCTTTCGGAATGGCCCCAAGGTTCGTGTTGTCGAGACCGAAAGCCCCAAGGTTCTTGTCTGTAGGAACGATCTCGTGATTACGAACAATGATAACGCGACCATTCTCGCCCACGAAGGTTCCCATTCCGTCCTGCTTACCCGGCACCACCAGACCATCGTCCATGGGGTCTCCTTGTGTTGAGATGACCTTGTAGGTGAAACCTTCTGGCAGATCAAGTACCCCGAGTGGGTCTTTTACCAATGGTCCGTAACCCACGGTGGCCTCGGCCGCTGCCTCACCGGTCACGGCCCTGTTGCCACAGGCATACAGTTTCAATCCAACAAATCCGATCCCTATGAAACCACTGGTTCGGATAAAGTCTCTTCTACTTCGCATGTTTTTCACGTTATGAGGCGCAAGTTAATACCCGCGCCATTAACCCCGATACCCAATAATGGATGTTAACATCAGGTTTTTCTGAATGTTTACCATCAACGTCAAATAGGAACAGGCCAAGCCGACCATTTCGAGTGGTTCAGAACTGCCTCATTCGTAGTGTTGAGTGAACCATTGGTGTTACTACGCATGGAAGCACATGGCATAATGACCAAGGCATCCCGATTCTGAATCCTATGCCCTAACTTTACCATTCACCAACTCAAACCAACATCTATGAAAACACACTTACTTGCCATTATTCTCTGTTTCTCCTCGACCTACGGCTTTGCCCAAGAGTGCTATGCCGACCTGAACTATGCTTCTTCGGGACCGGGAGTGTATCCATTTACCGTTGCCACTCCTAACTGTGGAGATACATTGGCCACCAAGACCATTGTTTCCATAACAGATACCACGGTTACGGTTACTTCTCCTATTACGCTTGATGTGACCATCTATTACGATTCTACCCGTGTGATGAGCGTTAGTGGCCTGCCTGCTGGGCTGACCTTCGGAACAGATGTGGATGGATCGGCAACAGCCGGCAATCCCTACGGTGCATGGGTGAACGGTGGGGTTTTTCCGAACGTTACACCTGCTATCGGGTGCGTTTACGTTCACGGTAGTCCTGCAGCATGGACCGCTGCACAGTCTGGCGGCAACAGTGGCGTGTATACCATTCAGGTAGAGTACGATGCACGTATTGTACAGACCATTCCGGATGTGAGCGCCTTCGGTGTTCCGAACGGAACGTGGCTATCTGATGTGAACCCACAGTTCGGTGGTGGTTCCATTAGCATCAATGTTCCGTTGGACACTTACCCGGGCGTACAATTTGAACTGACAGAACTGCTGGGCGACAGTGCCGTGGATGCTGTATCCTTGGAAAGCTATACGGCCACTCCTGGGGCGGCCGGCTACCAGTGGACCGTTACGGGAGGAACCATCCAAAGTGGTCAAGGAACCGATTCCATCACTGTGGTGTGGGATGGTGGCGGCACCACCGGCCTGGTTGAAGTGATTGCCGGAAATGGCGCTGGTTGCGAACAGACGGAAACACTTGCCATCACATCCATTGCAGCAAGCATTTTTGAAACCGCTGCGTTGAACACCCGCGTTTTCCCTAACCCGAGCACGGGCATTTTCAACATAGAAACGGAATCCACCGGCACGGTCAACCTGTCTGTAATGGACCTTTCTGGTAAGATGGTACGGACAGAGCAATACTCCGGCACGCTCCACCGCATTGACCTTTCAGAACTGGTGTCGGGCATATACCTGCTTCAATTGGAAACAAATGAAGGCCGCGCCATCAGCAAAGTAATTGTTGACTGACCTTCAAGAACGACCTGACGGGTATTGAAACCCGTCAGGTCTTATTCCGCGAAAGCTTCCAGTTGCTATTTGCCGATATTGGTCGCATGAAATCGGCCAGAACCGTAGCCCTTATCGTACTTGCCATAGGCATTGCCCTCAACGAGTGGGCGTTCCGGTTCTTTATTCCCCAAGAGCCTGTTGACAGCTTCATCCGTTTGATGATGCTCGTTTTTGATGGATTCCTTCTCGTGTTCGTTGGAGCATTCCTCAAAAGCAACAGCACCTTCTCCGAACGGTTAACAGAACTACTGCACCAATGGCCCAGATCGTTGACCATGTTTTTAGGTCTGTTCTTGGCGTATTGCGGAATGATGGCCGTTGAATTCGGTTGTCGCTTTTACTTCAAAGCATTTTACGAAGCACCGTATTCCGAACACACATACTGGGAGCCCTGTGCCGTTGTGGCAGACGCTGCTTTGGGGTCTTCGTTGCCGCCAGATACGGTCATTGGCCACGCGCTGGTTGTGAACGACTCACTCATCTACAAGAAATATTACCGCACCGATACGTTCGGGCGGCACATGACCCCTACAACCGACTCTGCCCAGGCTGAGTTTGTGATGGTGACAGGCTGTTCATTTGCCTTCGGGTATGCGGTGGATGAGGATGAGACGTTGAGCTATTACCTCGATAGTCTGACAGGGCTTCGCGGATACAACTACGGTGTATCCGGTCATGGAACGCAGCAGACGCTCGCCTTGCTTCAATCCAGAGATATGCATAACGAGATCACCGAACCGAACGGAGTGCTCATTCACCTGTTCATTGATCGCCATATACAGCGTTTGATCGGGTCGCGAAGGCTCATTAAGCTTTGGGCAAGCCATTACCCGTATTATCATCTGGATGGAGAAGCACTCAAAAGGGATGGAAGCTTCTTGACGGGTCGCCCGTTGCTTACAAGGTTCTATCGTATCATCAGCCAAAGTGCATTCATCGATCTGTTCGATATTGATTTTCCGTGGTACGTGAGCAATGGCCACCTCAACCTCTTCGGTGCTGTGATGCAGGAAGCAGAACGCGAATTCAGGCGGCAATATCCGGACGGGCGTTTTCTGGTGGTGATAGCGCCCAACTCAGAGCTGGCACCTCGCATAAAAGCGGTTCTGGAGAAAAACCGAATAGAACTACTTGATTGTTCCGGGTTGCTGGACATGGAAGAAAAACAGTACAAGGTGCATTGGACGGAAGGGCACCCGAACGGCCTGTACTACCGGAAGATGGCAGAAGCCATTAAACGGCACCTCAACCATGCTCAGCGCTAGCGTTGTGGCACTGATTATTCTGATATTGCACCACTGATGGAGTGGCTTCAACGTCTTCTGAAAAAAGAACTCAGCACTTTTATGCGCTTTGCGCTGGTGGGTGCGGTTTGGACTGCCATAAACATTGCCACCGACATTCTTTTCATAGACCACCTTCAGTTGCCAGGTTGGATGGGATCGTTGCTGAGTTACCTGATCCTATATGTGGGTCGGTATTACACGTACCTGCTGTATAAGGTCATTGAGCCGAAATTCTGGAAATACGTTTACTCCACACTCATTTTCACGTTGGTGATGTGGGGGTTGAAGATCCTGGCGATAGACGTTATCGGCTACAGTGCTGCCATTGCTTCGCCCGTGATCACCGTTTTCGCCTTCGTTTTCAAGTATTTCTTCTACAAGAGCATCAATCTGCTCAAGGCCGACTCTTCCAAGGAAAGCTAAGACAGGACTTCCGTAAGCACCTTGTGGCTTGTTATCTCTTTCATGCCGTGCAGATGAAGTCGGTAGTAATCGAGCAGTTTCTGCAAGAGCATTCTACGGTCGGCATTGGTCATTTTCACGGTGGCGTGTTCATCTATGCGAATGGCCAGAAGCCTTTCGAGTGCCACCACCAGTGTTCCGCTCAACATATGCGGATGAATGGGTTCTGACGGGCAGAATTCTCCTTCAACCAGGTCGAAATAATGATGGTGCTGTTGCCGGTCCTGTGGATAGAATCCCAGAAACCTCGAAAACTCCAACATGAATTTGAGGTGGAAATTGGTGACGCTTTCCTGCGTGCTGTCCAACAGCCTGATTGCGTTGTGGAGGAACGCATAAAGTTCCTCGTTGCGTTCCTCTTCCCCAATGGAACGCACAATAACCTCCGCCATGAAGAGCGCCAAGCACGTTTTCACCGTATCGAACGGAATCGAGTTGAGCGCGACCTCCCTATCAATGTTCTTGATGGTTTTGAGTCCTCGCCTATCATCGTTAATGAATGAGAGTTGAACGAGCGTAAGCGGCTGCAACAGCCCAAGCTTTGGAAGAGCGGCCCTTCCTTTTCCGGTACGCACCATGAACGACCTCAGGCCTATTTCGTTGGTGTAGATACGTGCAATGACCGAACTATCGGAATAACGGATTGAGCTAAGAACGATTCCGCTCGTGGTGA
>JBFHEW010000230.1:0-5193 GCA_041583955.1 Bacteroidia bacterium
CCGATGAATTCGCGTTGAGCCCATGCCACGGACGTGACAGTGTATATGTAGGAGCGTACAATGCCGATAACCGAGGATGGGAAGAATTACTTGCTGACTTTGAATCCTTGGCCAAAAGGCACAACGGAAGGCCACATTGGGGAAAGGAATTTAACGTTGGGATAGATTATTTGAGATCAGTTTATCCGAAATGGGATGAGTTCAAGAATCTGAAAAACCGACTGGACCCTAGCAATCAGTTCGCTAACGCGATGACCGATTCGCTTTTCAGCAACTGACCCGGATCACGCGTCCTTATTGATCGCCTCCTTCCAATCTTCAGGTATCGGCACAGACACATTCTTCGTGTAATCAAAAGCAACAATGATGTTGGTGCCTTTGGCTGTAGGTCGTTCACCTTTTTTATCGGTCTTGGTGATGAGGCACTCAAGCACCACACTCTTCCCTCCTATTTTACCGGCACGCATGTAAACCTTCACTTTGTCGCCCAGAAAAACAGGCTCCATATAATCAATGGATACATGCGCCAGAATGAAACCGATCTTTGTCCAATCAATTTGAGGAAGAACGGCATCTGTAAATGCCATTCTACCCAACTCCATCCAACTCAGATAAACGGCATTGTTCACATGCCCTAGCGCATCCGTATCCCTGAATCGTACCTGTACGTCTACCGTAGCTTGAAATCCTTCCATCATCAATATGCAAATAGCGGTCGTCCGCTCATTAATTCGTGTACTTCTTTTTTAACTTCCGCAATCACTGCATCATTCTCTGAGTTGGTGATGACGCGGTCCATCATGTCAACAATCTTTTTCACTTCCTGTTCTTTCAGACCTCGGGTTGTAATGGCCGGAGTTCCAACCCTTATACCCGAGCTGATCATTGGTGGTTGATCGTCAAACGGAACCATGTTCTTATTCACCGTTATCTCCGCTTTGCCAAGCGCAGCATCGGCATCCTTTCCGGTAACACCCTTCGACCTTAGGTCTATGAGCATGGAGTGATTGTCCGTTCCGCCCGAGATAATCTTGTATCCACGGTCAACGAACTCGTTGGCCATTGCTTTGGCATTCTTCACCATTTGCACGCAATAATCCAGATATCCGTCTGAGAGCGCTTCTCCGAAAGCCACAGCCTTGGCAGCTATCACGTGTTCCAACGGACCTCCTTGCATACCGGGGAAGACAGCACTGTTGAGTAGCATGCTCATCTTCTTCACGGTTCCTTTCTGGGTTGTCAGCCCCCAAGGATTTTCGAAATTCTTTCCGACCATGATCATTCCACCGCGCGGACCTCGGAGTGTCTTGTGCGTGGTAGTTGTAACGATGTGGCAGTCTTCCATCGGGTCTGTTAGCAATCCACGCGCGATCAAGCCTGCCGGATGCGAGATATCGGCCATCAGCAGTGCGCCCACCTCATCCGCAATTTCACGCATTCGGGCATAATCCCAGTCGCGGCTATATGCTGATGCTCCGGCAATGATGAGTTTCGGCCTGCACTGCTTGGCTGTCACCTCCATTGCATCGTAATCAACAGTACCCGTTTCTCTGTTCACGCCATAGAAATGGGCGTTGTACAGAATACCGCTGTAGTTGACAGGCGAGCCATGGGTAAGATGACCGCCATGCGAAAGGTCGAAGCCTAGGATATTGTCGCCCGGTTTCAAGCACGCCAAGGCCACGGCTGAGTTGGCAGATGCCCCCGAATGCGGCTGTACATTCACAAATTCGCAGTTGAAAAGTTGCTTCGCCCGTTCACGAGCAAGATCCTCCACCTGATCAACGAATTCGCAACCACCATAGTAACGGGCACCAGGAAGGCCCTCGGCATACTTATTCGTGAGCACCGATCCTTGCGCCTCCATCACCTGCGGACTAACGAAATTCTCAGAGGCAATAAGTTCAATGCCTTCCAGTTGGCGGGCCTTTTCTTTTTCTATAAGATCAAATATTTCGCTGTCTCTTTGCATGGGTCTGATTTAAAATGATGTGGGCGATATTCCTACTTTCGTTCGGCAAACAAAAATAGAGTACGACTCTTCAATTCAAAGACCAATGCAGAATCGAATTACAGAGCTTTTCAACATACATTATCCCATCATTCAGGCCGGAATGATCTGGTGCAGCGGCTGGCGCTTGGCAAGTGCGGTGAGCAACGCAGGCGGACTGGGCATCATAGGTTCCGGATCGATGTATCCGGATGTGCTGCGCGAGCATGTACGGAAATGCAAGGCTGCTACCGACAAACCTTTTGCGGTAAACATTCCGCTCCTTTATGCTGACATCGAAAAACACATCGAAACGATCATTGAAGAAAAGGTCCCGATCGTTTTCTCATCGGCTGGAAGCCCTAAAAAATGGACCCCGATCCTGAAGGAGAACGGAATCACCGTGGTGCATGTGGTGGCCAGTTCCATCCTTGCAAAAAAAGTTGAAGATGCCGGATGCGATGCTGTTGTTGCCGAGGGGTTTGAGGCTGGCGGACACAACGGTAGAGAGGAGACAACCACCATGGTCCTTATTCCTCAGGTGACGGATGCCGTGCGCATTCCGGTGATAGCTGCCGGTGGTATCGGCACAGGAAGAACCATGGCGGCAGCCTTTGCATTGGGGGCTGAAGGCGTTCAGGTAGGTAGCCGTTTCGTGGCTTCGCCTGAGAGTTCGGCTCACGCATTTTTCAAACAAGCCGTCATAGACGCTAAAGAAGGCGACACCAAGTTGAGCATGAAGAAACTGGTTCCTGTCCGCTTGTTGAAAAACAGGTTTTTCCAGGAAGTGGAAGCGCTGGAGAACCGTGGGGCAGAAGGCGGTGAATTGCTCGAGCTTTTAGGGAGAGCCCGTGCAAAGAAAGGAATGTTCGAGGGCGACATGGATGAAGGTGAATTGGAGATCGGACAGATCTCAGGCTATATCGATGCCATGAAGCCTGCTGGAGATATTGTGGCGGAAATTGTAGAGGAATTCAATCGAAGCTGTGAACAATTGGGTAGCCTACGGCTTTAATTGAACACGAATCAAACCAGTAAGGGCGTATAGCCATACGCCCCTACGAAACCAAAAAATATAAAATGAAACAACTCACCTTCAGAAACGGAGACACACTCGACATTCTCGGACTAGGAACCTGGAAATCAAAACCCGGAGAGGTTTACGATGCCGTTCGTTCTGCGATAAAGATCGGATATCGCCATTTCGATTGCGCCTTCATTTACATGAATGAAAAAGAGATCGGACAGGCATTTGCCGATGCGTTCAACGATGGCGATGTGAAGCGAAAGGACGTTTGGATCACGTCCAAACTTTGGAACAATTCGCACAGGAAAGAAGATGTTCTGCCGGCACTGAAGCAAACGCTTGCTGACCTTCAACTCGAATACCTTGACCTCTACCTTGTTCATTGGCCACACGTATTCAAAAAAGACTTCGTTGGCGCATCAAAGGCCGAGGAAACCCTTTCTACGGCAGAAGTGCCACACATTGAAACCTGGCGCGAAATGGAGCATGCTGTGGAATTGGGTCTCGCACGCCACATCGGTGTTTGCAACTTCAATAAACACAAACTGAAAGCCCTGTCTGAGCAGGCTACCATCGTTCCGGAAATGAATCAGGTTGAATTGCACCCGATGCTCCATCAGAACGACCTGTTGGATTTCTGTAAAAAGAATGGAACGCACGTCACCGCCTATTCCCCACTCGGTTCGCCCGATAGAAGTGCTGGAATGAAAGCCGCTGACGAACCGAATCTGTTTCAACTTCCGGTCATTCAAGAATTGGCACAGAAACACGGTTGTACCGAGGCTCAGATCATGATCGCTTGGGCAATGGCCAGAGGAACTGCGGTCATTCCGAAATCTGTGAATCCAGAAAGACAACTCCAGAACTTCAAAGCAACGGAGGTCAACCTTTCTGATGAGGACATGAAACGGATGTCCTCGGCAGATAAAGGATACCGGTACGTGAAAGGTCAGTTCTGGGCTTTTGAAGGAACCGAATATTCAACAGATTGGCTTTGGAACAAGTAGCCATTCTGAACCGAGACAATTGAAATGTCTTCTCGTTTCAAACTGGATCACATCGGTCAACAGAATTGCGGACATACTCGCGTGATGCTGTAAGGAATCACGTTCTTTGCGGCAATGAAAGATGTTGACCTGATAATTCCTGCTTCGGAATACGGACACGAGGAATCTGTCCGGCAAGCGGTTTCCAAAGCAGCGGGGATTCCCGTTTCTGAAATGGCTGGCTTTCGGGAACTGAAAAGAAGCATTGATGCTCGGAACCGAAATGTAAAGTTCAATCTTCGGGTAAGGGTTTACGCGAAAGACGAAAAACCAGAGAACCATCATCCGAAATTTGAAAAACGGGAATTCAATGACATTTCGAAGGCCGAGCACGTGGTCATTGTAGGCGCTGGTCCTGCCGGTCTGTTCGCAGCTTTGCGATTGATTGAGGTAGGATTGAAGCCGATCATCATCGAAAGAGGAAAGAACGTGCGAGACCGTAGGCGCGATCTTGCCGCTATCAACAAGGAACACATCGTTAACCCCGAGAGCAACTATTGTTTTGGCGAAGGTGGTGCTGGCACGTACTCAGACGGAAAGCTCTACACACGTTCTACCAAACGAGGAGACGTAGGTCGCATTCTCAGCACATTTGTCCAGTTCGGGGCTGCTGACGACATCCTTGTGAACAACCACCCCCATATCGGCACCAACAAATTGCCGCAGATCATCGTTTCCATCCGCGAGCAAATAATAGCTGCTGGAGGCGAGGTGCATTTCAACTCCAAACTGACTGATATTGTACTGAATGGCAATGCCATAGCTGGGGTGGTGATAAACCAAGAACTGAAGCTGAAAACGAGCAAGCTGATTCTGGCCACTGGCCACTCTGCCCGCGACATTTACGAGCTACTTCATCGGAAAGGAATAGAAATTGAAGCCAAGCAATTTGCCATGGGAGTGCGGGTAGAACATCCGCAGGAGCTCATCAATTCCATTCAATACCACGGGGCCATGTGCGACTCTTTGCCTCCAGCCGCTTATGCCTTGGTGAATCAGATCAGCGGCAGAGGTGTCTATTCGTTCTGTATGTGTCCGGGTGGCATCATTGCTCCTTGCGCAACCGCCCCAGGCGAGATCGTCACCAATGGTTGGAGTCCGAGCAAGCGGAATAACCCGTTTGCCAATTC
>JBFHEW010000231.1:0-5189 GCA_041583955.1 Bacteroidia bacterium
AAAGTTGCGATAAATTGCTTCAACGAATGTCGGCAGTTGTGCAAAGCGATGGTTTCATGCTTGTATCGGGTAACGAAAAAAGGCGCATCCTTTCGGACGCGCCTTCAACCCACTTACCTGAAAAAACATCAGTGCTTCACGAGCTTCATCACGGCTCCTGAAGTTTCTTCGCGTAGAAAGTAGATACCCGCGGAAAGGTTGGTGGCATCAATGCTTGTTCTTCCATTCACTGTTCGTGAAAGAGCAACTTCGCCCATCGCATTCATCACAGAAACAGAGGTCAGTTCAGTCGCTTCGATGATGAATTCAGCGTTGAATGGGTTCGGGTAAACTTTCAATCCGCTTGCTCTACCATCTTCGATCCCAGTCGGAACGCCAGTGTAGAAGTAGGGATCTGATGTGGCGTTGCAACCGTTCTGAGAAACAGAAACGGTATAGTCGCCATCAACAGTAGGGGTGTAAGAGCTCTGGTTGGCACCACCCAGTGCATTGCCACTCAGATACCATTGGATGTTGGTGAAAGGACCTCCTGTGATCTCCAACATGCCGTTGTTCTCAGTAATGACCGGGTCTGGGTCGTTTACCGTTACCGTAGCGGTGGTTGTAGCAGGGCAGTTTCCAAAATTGCTAGTTGCAGTAATGGTGTATGTAGTTGTTACTGAAGGAGATACTGTAAGGATATTATTGGGTGCCAACGAACCTCCCGAAGGTGACCAAGTGATGGTACTACTTAAGGAAGGTTGTATGATCATACCCGTTGATTGTCCCAAGCAGATAGAACCGTTTCCTGAGGTAAAACCGTTCACCACAACGGAGTGGCCGTTCACTGGAATAATGGAGAAGGCATCGGAGGTTTCGGTCTGTCCGCAAGCGGTTACATTTACACGGATGGAACCTGCTGCAGTTGCATCATAGGTAGGGTCGGTGGCACCGTTAATGTCGGTCCAAACGTTATTGACGTATTCCTGCCATTGATACGTATTACCGACACCAACCGCATTGGCATCTAATTCAACAGACCCCAATGTGCTGCACAGGTAAGCATTCTGATACACACCGCTCTGAGTGTTTCCAAAGGCTGGTCCGCCAACAGCAACAACTGCTTCATCGGAGTAGGTTACAAGTCCGCACGGACTGGTCAATTTTACTCGCCAAGGACCGTTTAAACTTGCGTCAATACCTCCTACTGATACGGTTGGACCCGGGCTGAAAATCCCCATGTCCACCCACGCTGTACCGTTGAATCGTTCCCAGCGCATTTCATTTGTGGTTCCAGATTGAGCCGTGCATGTAAGGCTGGCGGTTCCAGTACAAATAGCCTGAGATTGAGGTTGCGCGTTAACCACAGCCGCATCGCAGACCTCATTGAACAGAGAATCAACCCCATCTGCACCCAAAGCACGGTTATAAATGCGGAAATCGTCCAGCTTGCCATCAATGTCCTGGCTGCTTGCGCATGATTGGATTCCATTACCTCCGACAGTAAGGTATGTTCCAAAACCGAGCGGAGCGTTTCCATTATCCATACCATCGGTGCTGATGCCAACGCCCACGATCTCTGAAACGGTATTCGTTTGAAGTACATTGTCAACGTACATGTTCAGGCCAGTAGTTGCCGGCAGTGATGCAAGCAGGGTTTGCATATTAACTGAAATGACCACATGATGCCATTCCCCTACAGAAAGCACCGTGTTGCCATCAACGCGGGCATGGCCACCCGTAAGTGCTCCGAAGGCCTGAAGCTGAACCTGTCCTTGAGGGTTGATGAGCACAGTGTATTGTCGGCCAGCGAAATTGCAAGTGCTTTCAAAGGTTGCCTTGGCCAATATGCACTTATAAGCGTTGTTGAAGTTGTCCAGATACACCCAAAAAGAATAGGTGAACGTTGCACCGGCTCCAGTGGTAATGTCATCGAATACATCACCGAAACTCACCCAGCCGCCTGGATTTACGTCCTTGGCATTGTTTGGAGCACCGAAACGGTCGGCAACGTTCGTAACGTTGGTTGTACTTTGAGTTCCTGTGTAAGGAGCACCAGAAGTTGAACTGAGCGAACCGTTGGTGAATAGGTACTGGCCAACCAATCCGTTGGTAGGGATTTGCGCAATTGAACTTGTGATGAAGATGAAAGAAAATAGAACTGAGTATAATTTTCGCATGATGAATTGGGTTTGAAATTCACGCGAAGGTCAATTGATGGACTCAGGTTTTGGGGTGGTAGTTCACGAAACGCCTTTTCGAGTTTATGAAACGGCTGCAAGGGCGCGTCTCAGTCTAAAAACTCGAAAACATATCGGTCATCGTAGACTATGTCAAACTTCTTAAGAAGTTCAAGGTATTCATCACGGAAGCTTCGCTTGGCATGGTGCTCTTCTTGCTTTTGAATGTATTGAATGACATCGTTGCGCTGCGACCGTGAGTAGGAAAATGCTGAGTAGCCTTCCTGCCATTGGAAACGTCCCTTCACATGCCTATTCTCATTGATCCACTTCGAGGAACTTGCCTTTAGGTCGCGCATCAGCTCAGAAACCGTTAGGGTCATCGGCAGTTCGAAGAACACATGGACATGGTCGGTCCAACCATTAATGGCCAGCGGGAAAGCTCCTTGGTTCTTGAGAATCCCAGCCATGTATGCGAAAAGTTGTGGCCTTAGATTTTCAGAGAGAATGTTCTCGCGGCCTTTGACCGCAAAAACGCAATGAATGTTTACCTGTGAATAGGTATTGGCCATGGAACGAATTTAGCGTATCTGGTTGTGGTTTTGCCCCTACGGGGCTCATACGTCTATTTCTGGAAGCTACCATAATTCAGTCCCGAATGGGGCTTTGATTTAGTAGTTGTCTACTTCAATCTCTGTTTGTAGATATCCCTTTGGGGACGTCAATATGCTAGTTACCGTAGTTAAGCACCGCTGGGGCTTTAATATTGGTGTTCTTCAGCCTCAGCTTCTTCGTACCAGCATCCCATCGGGATGCGATATTGGTAGTTACGCATTGACCCTGTCTGAGCCCCAGCGGGGCGAAACCTGTGGGTCAACCGACCTTGATCCGCTGCAACGTTTCTTCAATGAACGCCTTTTTTTCCTTCGGAACAGAAACCGATTTTCCGTTGTCGAGCACAATGACGCTTTCAGACTTGCTGTAGCGTTTCACAAAGTTGAAGTTGACCAGATACGAGCGATGGACCCGCACCATGAACGGTCGGTCTTCCAACACGTTTTCGAAGAAGAGCAAGCGCTTGCTGACCAGTAATTCAGAACCATTTTGGAGATATACTTTCGTGTAGGCACCATCGGCCTCCAAGAGCACAATGTCTTTTATCTCCACAAACAGGAAACCATCGGAAACCGGCAAGGCAATGCGATTGAAATCCTTGTTTTCGGCAGAGCGTTCGGCCAGTTGCATCCGCTCGCTCATCATTCTTGAGGCAGTTCGTGCTTTCAATTTTCGGATAGCATCCGCAAGCTTTTCAGTCTGAACCGGTTTCAGCAGATAATCCACCGCAGAAAGCTCAAATGCCCTGATGGCGTATTCGCTGTATGCCGTCACAAAGATGATGTGGAAGTTCATTTCCGAGAAGAACTGTCCGATCTGCAATCCCGAATACTGAGGCATTTCCACATCCAGAAAAACCACCTCGGGCTGGTGCTGATTAATGGCAATGACCGCATCAGGAACATTGGCGCACATCGCCACGACATCTACTTCTGGCGCTGCTATTTCCAGCAACTGCCTCAATCCGCCGCGGGCGCGTTCCTCATCGTCAACTATGATGGCTTTGATCATGAGCCATAAAAGTACGCTTCCAACTTGTGGGGTTGGCTGCTATCTTTGTGTTAATGACGGTCAACTTCTACTTCACCAAGCATGCGTTGATGGAGATGAGTGATGAAAACATCTCTATTCAGAATGTGAAGGAGGTTGTATCGAACGGAAAGGTGATAAGAACATATCCCGAAGACCCCAAAGGTCTGTCGCGACTGATGCTGGGATTTCCGGACGGACGTGCTATTCATGTGGTCTGTGCGCAACATCAGCAAACCGTTCACGTTATTACAGCATACCTGCCAAGTGCCGATATTTGGGAGGATGATTTTGAAACGAAACGATAAGAGCGATGATCTGTAGCACCTGTCAAATTGGAACCTGTAAGGAGGGAACGACTGAAGAATTGTTCAATAAGAACGGCCGCCTCATCATTCTGAAGGATCTTCCTGCCATGGTATGTAATAATTGTGGTGCGAAGTTTTACAGCGAGGAAACCTCACAGATCATCCTTGACAATCTAAAGAAAGCGGAGAACTCGAATGCTGAGCTGGAAGTGATCAGCGCAAAGGTGGCATAGGAGAATCACTCAAAGGAATTCTAAGAATCACTTTGGTTCCATTTGCCGCGTCACTTTCGTAAAGATCGATCACCTCAACTGAACCTGAAACCCCAGCTATGTTTTTTATGACTCGAAGTCGGTTTTCGGTGGCTTCGGAAGAAAAACTTCGGTGTTTCTTTTTCTGCTTCGCAATCGCTTCTGCCTTGGCGCGACCAACGCCATTGTCTTCAATTTCAACAATCAGGAAATCGGCTTTCTGCTCAAATTTCAAATGCAGCTTTCGGTCTGATTGAAGATGAAGCAACCCGTGTTTCAGCGCATTCTCCACATACGGCTGAATGAGCATTGGCGGAATTCGGATGCCTTCGGTGTCAATGTCAGGACCGACTTCTAAACTAACCTGCAACGAATCTCCGAAACGCAGTTTTTCCAATTCGAGGTATTGGTTGAGCATATCGATTTCTTCGGAAAGACGCACCGTTTCCTTGGCGGAATTCTCCAAAATGGTGCGGGTCAGACCAGAGAAAGTTCCGAGGTAGCGAATAGCGTTTTTGGTGTCTTTGCTCAGTACCAATTCTTGAATGGAATTGAGGGCATTGAACAGGAAATGCGGGTTCATTTGTGAGCGTAGCGCGGTGAGTTTTGAAGTCACGACCGCGTGTTCCAATGCTGCTTTTCTACGGATGTGCCGGATGCGCAGTAGGAACAATCCAGACACGATTCCAATGGTTAAAATTCCGACCAACAGATAGAACCACCACGTTTGCCAAAAGGGCGGCTTGATGGTGAAATGGAAGCTGACGGTTTCCTCACTCTTAACACCATCTTCATTAAGCGCCACCGCTTCAAACTGAAAACCACCT
>JBFHEW010000232.1:0-5173 GCA_041583955.1 Bacteroidia bacterium
CATCCGGTGGCGCATCCGCTCAATTGGAAGGAGACCTGGAGGTCGTTGCAGCGTTCAATCTCAATTCAGGCACATTCAACCTCAATGGCAATTCACTGACAGTGGCTGGCGACTTTAACGGACAGGGAACGTTCCAAGCAAATGCAGGTTCGTCTGTTGCCATACAGGGAAGTGGCAGCATCTCTGGCGGACTGGACTTCGGTTCGAGTGTGCAAGTGCTCGAAAGCCTCAGTATTGATATTTCAAGCTCTGAAAGCATTGCCATTTCAGGAAGCGTTGATGTGACCGATGTATGTGACCTGCAAAGTGGCGGCATCGTTCTAGGAGCAAATTCCAACATCGGCCTGAACGGGTCGGTGAGCTTTGGCCCTGACTGCATCCTTATTGGAAACCAAACAGCAGCCATTTCCATTAACTCTTCCGGAAGCGTGAATGGTGCTCTGACCTTCGATTCCGGTTCATCTGTTGTTGGCGACCTGAGCCTGAACATCGGTGGAAACGGAAGCATCAGCCTTGGTTCAGACCTTGGTGTGGAAGGCGAACTTGGACTCGAAGGCGGCACATGCTCGTTGAATGGATTCACATTGACCATCAATGGAGACATTGCTTCAGGTGGATCAGGGTCGATATCAGGAGGCGGCAGCTCTGGGATCATCATCAACGCATCAGGCGACCTGAGTGGGGCATTGACCTTCAGTGCTGGCAGTGCCGAACTGGAAGACCTCACCATCAACATTCAGAACGGAGGTTCGGTAATGCTTGGTTCCGATGTGCTGGTTTCCGGTACGCTTGACCTGCAGAACGGATTTGTAGCGATCGGTAACTCCGATATCGAAATTGGCGGTGCCGTTACCGGTGGTTCGGCAAACAGTTATGTGATCACCGAAGGGCAAGGCTCGTTGATTCTGGCTGTGAGCAGTGGCGGACAAGGCTACTTCCCGGTCGGCACAAGCGCTAATTTCTGCCCTGCAACCTTGACGCAGGCAAGCGGAAGTGCCAGCGGGAACTTTGGGGTGAGCGCCATGGCAGGGGTTCTTGCCAATGGTTACTCAGGTATCGACATCTCGCAATACACCGGAATGGTCAATACCACCTGGATGGTGACCTCTGAACTGACAGCAGGCATCGACCTTGCGCTGACACTTGAGTGGGCTGCGGATCAGCAGACGAACAACTTCAGCAACACCGACTGCTACATCAGTCACTACACCAACGCGGCTTGGGACGCTTCTGTCGCTGCTTCAGCCACGTTGAATACGGAAGGAAGGTTCGCGTTGACGCGGTCGGGTTTCACATCCTTAAGCCCATTCGCGGTATTCCATTCTGCTGCAACCGTTGGAATTGAAGGACCTCAGCAAGAAGTGTCCATATCATTCTTCCCTAACCCGACCAAAGATGTGGTCATGTATGACCTTACGGGAAACGAGGGAATGACACAGATAGATGTCTTCGACCTTCATGGTAAACTGGTTGAAACGAAGAGTGTGTTCAACAATCGTGGCGTGATGGATATGGGTGGTCATCCGGCCGGGGTTTACACGATTCGGGTAACTGACGAACGCAGTACGCAGACTGCACGGTTGGTCCGTCAGTGATGAAGCCAGTAGGGTTCTGGGGTCGGTTGACCTCAGAACCCTTTTCCAAACACCTTTTAAACGCTCAAGTCATGGGAACAACGGAAAAACCAATGGAGCACGCTCATCGGAAGTTCAAGATCTTCGTGGTGGAAGACTCCGACATATATCGCGACCTGCTTGCCAGGTTCATTCAATCGATCAACGGAGACCATCCATCTCAAGAAGAGGAGGGCTACGACATCCGATCCTTCAGAACAGGCGAAGAGTGCATCAGCAATCTTCTTGAAAGTCCTGACATTGTGGTGCTTGACTACTTTCTGAACGGTTACAATAACGATTGCAATGCTATGGACGGGATGGAAACGCTCCGGCAGATCAGAATGCTTAACCCGAAAACGCGCGTAGTGGTCCTCACCTCGCAAGGGAGCTATCAGATCGCCTCCGTGTTCATTCGGAATGGCGCTTCGGATTACATCTCCAAAGAACCAGGGGTTCGCGAGCGATTTCAGCGATCCATCACCAGAATCATTCGAACGATCAAAGAAGAGGAAACCCGAAAATCCGCGTTAAATTAGAGCCTGAAGATGGCCGTTCTATAAGTTAAGAATGATCCAGTACTGTAGAGGAAAGATCCGCGAAAGAGTGGTTTCCAAACCTTTCGGGCAATCTTATCCGTAGACTTGGGTTTCATACCCGACCAGAACTCAAAGACGTTCGTAATGCATAGAATAGATGTTCTTTCCGAATAGAAGATGAAGCTCGAAGAAGGCAATGACATAGAAATGACCGAGTCGGTCATACAACAGAAGCTGTTTTCGGCCGAAAGTTATTCCGCTCCGATCCGTCTGGTCATCGTGCTCATCAACACGGTGGCGTATTACCTGCTCATGGACAAGTCACTGTCAATTCCGTGGCTTGCAAATCTCATTATCGGCACGGCACTGTTCTACAGCTTCTATCTGGTGGTCTTCAAGCCTTTCGAGCGGGTTTCTTTGAGGTGGACAAGCTACCTCACCTTCATTGCTGATGGAGCGTTCGTAGGCATCTGGATCATTGCCACAGGCTACTCCGAATCTCCGTTCTACCTGCTTTGGTATGTTTCCATCATTGCTGTCGGTCAGCGGTTTTCTTTCAATGTCACCATTTTCACCTCTTTGATCTATGCCTTGACCTACGTGGTCATTCTGCGCATTGATATTGGAGCCATTGCCAGCGCTGAGATGTTCCTGCGTGTGCTCTACATACCTATTACAGGCGCACTTGCCGCCTTCTTTTCCAGCGAGTTTGAGAATCAGGTCGAAGACAAGTTAAGGGCGCGCAGGTCCGAAATGGCCGCTTTATCTGCGCAGGCCAAGCAGGAAGAACTGCTGGAGCAGCTTCGACAAACACAGAAAGAACTGGAAAGGCGCGTTGCCGAACGTACCGGAGACCTACAGGCTTTGAATGAAGAACTGAAGCACGAGATTGCCGAAAAGGAAGGGGTGCAACGGTCGCAAAGACAGATCTTGGAAAGTTTGGAACGGACCAATGCCGAGGTGGAAAAACTCCTTTGGGTGGTAAGCAAGACAGACAATTCGATGGCCGTTGCCTCTGAAAAAGGCCTCATTGAATGGGTGAATGAAGGTTTTGAACGGCTCACGGGATATGGATTCGATGCAGTGGCGGGTACCCATGGCGATATTCTTGTAAAGGGCGCTCCTTCTGGACTCAATCCGAAATCACAACACTTCAAAGAGCTGGTTGCCACCAAGAGATCGGTCACCTACGAATCGAAGAACTACACCAAGAACGGACAGGAGTTCTGGGTGCTGACCACCATTACACCGATCATCGGATCGGACGGAGAAATTCAGAAGATCATCACGATAGATAGCGACATTTCCGATCGGAAAAAAGCAGAGACCGAGCTGCTCTTTGCCAAAAGAAAGGCCGAAAAATTGGCAAAGACCAAAGAAGAGTTCCTCACCAATCTAAGTCATGAACTGCGTACTCCCATGAACGCCATCATCGGTGTATCGCAGCTACTGGAGGATACACGAATGACCAAAAAGCAGCAGAGCTACCTCAAAGCCCTCTCCTTTGCATCAGACAACCTCCTCAACATCATCAATGATGTATTGGACCTATCCAAGATAGAATCAGGACAGATCGAATACGAATCTGTTCCATTCGACCTCAATCAGATGATACAGGATGTAGGCGAGATGTTCTCGTTCAGGGCAAAAGAAAAGGACCTTCAATTCCACGTGAAAACAGAAGGGATTCCCGGTCTTGTGATTGGTGACCCATCCAAGCTCAACCAGATACTCCTGAATCTGCTCAGCAATGCGTTCAAATTCACCGACAAAGGCGCTGTATTCTTCTCAATAACCCTCTTGGAGCAGCAGGGTTCGCGATCATCCATACAATTTCAGATACGCGATACCGGCATCGGTATTCCCAAGGAAAAGCAAGGAGTCATCTTCGAATCCTTCAAGCAGGCAGAAAGCACCATTACCCGGAAATTCGGTGGTACCGGACTTGGCCTCACCATCGTAAAGAAACTTGTGGATGGCCTGGGAGGAACGCTGCAAGTGCAGTCCGAGCTCCATAAAGGAGCAACATTCACCATATGCATACCATTCGGTGTGGTTGAGCACACTGCCCCACCGACCCCTGAGAGCCTCCCTGAGAACGATAGGGCCAAACTGAAAGGAAAGAGGTGCCTGCTCGTAGAGGATAACGAGCTGAACCAGATGGTGGTGTGTGAATTCTTAGGAGCAGCGGAAATGGAGGTGGAAACAGCCGAGAACGGCAACGCTGCATTGGCAACGATTGAAAAAACCACATTCGACATTGTGTTGATGGATATTCAAATGCCCGAAATGGACGGATATGAAGCTGCCAAAGAACTGCGCAAACGGGGTTTCAAAAAACCCATTCTGGCCATGACGGCACATGCCCTTTCGGGCGAAATTGAAAAATGTTCCGCGGCCGGTATGGACGACTGCCTCACAAAGCCGATAAAGCGTCATGTTCTGTATTCGAAAATCGCACAGCTATTGAGTAATGATCGAGATTGAGAAAATAAAGGAATACACAGGAGGCGATGAAGAATTCATAGCCATCCTTTTTGACAAATTCCTGTCGCGCTTGGATGCCGACCTGACAATATTGAAGGAGGCAGCTGCAGAACACGATTGGAAAACAGTAAAGAGCCGCACGCACGCCATGCTTTCGTCTGCACGGATTTTTTTCTGGGACGATATCATTGAACTGTCTGTAAGGATTGAGTCCGATTGCGATGCTCCGGATTCCGGACAACTTGAGTCATCGGTGAATGAACTGATAGCGCTTTACGAAAAGACCGAAAACGAAATTCAGATCTGGAAACAGTCTCTGACGTAAGGCTCGGTTCGTTACCGTCAGGACACGGATCTACACACCATTTTCTCCGAACAGGCAGCCAAAGCAAGGTCAGAACGTGAAACTCACATTCAGGTAGCCGTTAACACCCGGTCTCGGAATGCCTCCCCAATCAAGGTGCTGACGGTAATTGTTGTCAAGTAGGTTTTCGATTCCTCCGTTCAACGTAAGTCGGTTCTTTCCCAAAGGGA
>JBFHEW010000233.1:0-5164 GCA_041583955.1 Bacteroidia bacterium
CTGAAAACAGCTCATTTCCGCTTCAAAAACGGGTTATGGGAAAGATCTGCAACTCCATTTCCGGAGCCAGGTCGTGGCCCACAGCAATGATGGATGGTCTGCCATTGAACATTGCAAAGCCTGACCCGTTACGGAAGGTGACCCCTCCGCTACATTGAACAGTATAAGACGCCACCTTCTGCATCATGGTATAGGGGTCGGCATCGGTATCCATTCGGTACACATCGGCCCTATCGGAACCGTTTCCTGACCGACAGAAACCGGTGATGTACACTCCAGTGGAATCCTCCGTGAGTTGCAGGTTCTGGTAACTGCCGAATTTCCTGTCTGTCCATTTCCTTCTTATCGCTTCCCTACTGTCCCACGTGGTCCATTTCTCAAAGGTGAAATCAGTTGCATACGGGTCTGTCCCATTCGAAATATAGAAATCGATGGTGCGGCAATCCCACGTTCCTACGGCAAGCAGAAAATGGTCTTTCCTCTTGATGAGTGCCACTGCACCGGCCGTGCTGAACTGATATTCGCCCTTTCTTCTAAGTGTGTAAGCCGGTGGCGCCTGCAACTTCTCAAAACTCGAAATATCGATGAGTTGCACAATGGATTCGCGCCTGCCTATGGGGTCTTCCAACCCGATGGCCAACCAATTACCTGCGATCTGGAAACCACCGGCATGATTGAGTGGGTCGGTGGCCAACCTTTTAAGTCCAATGAAACGGAAATCGGTTCCCAATTTCTGAAACGATGCCAAATACCCGAACTCCTTGGAACTGCCAGACACGAAAAGGGTCGCGTTGTGCAGCTGAACGCCCTGAAGATGACCTCCGGAGAGCCCCATTTGCTCCGGAACGGCTATTGTGAATCGGGTGGACTGAACGGCCAACGTTTCCTTGGAATGCGGCAATGGTTGTGCATCACACACTGCACTGAATACAAATGCAATTCCAATAAGCACGTTTCGAAAAGGTAAAGCCATGATAAGGTGAAGTGACCGGCCAAAGATGGGCATCTTTATTATTTTTAGCCGACCCACAAAACGCAATGCATGCATAGATTTTTACCTGCAGTTTTCGTCCTTGTATGTTTTTCCCTTTCGGTCCTTGCTCAGGATGTCACGCTCACCGGAACCATCACCGATAAAGAAACCAACGAAGCGCTGGTAGGGGCAAGCGTGGTTACCGAAGGAGGCACTGGAGTGACCACCGACCTTGACGGTAAATACACCATCAAACTGCCAAAGGGCGTGCACAGACTCAAGTATTCGTTCATCGGTTACGAATCGAAGACGAGGGAAATTGACCTGAGTTCCGGGGCTCCGGCAACGCGCAACGTTGCCCTTGAAATTAAATCGGCACAGCTGGATATTGTGGTAGTGTCTGCCAGCCAATACCAGAAAAGCATTGCCGAAGAAACCGTTTCCATGGAGGTGGTGAGCAAAGCACTGATCCAGAACACCAATGCCACCGATCTGGGAGAGGCCATTGACAAGACACCGGGTGTTACCATTCAGGACAGTCAGGTAAGTATCAGGGGCGGAAGCAGCTGGTCTTACGGTGTGGGAACAAGAACAGCCGTAATGCAAGATGGCGTTTCCATGATGAGTGCCGACCTGGGCGAGCCTCAATTAAGGCAGGTTCCGCTTGAGAATGTGGAGCAGATAGAAGTGATAAAAGGAGCATCGAGCGTGGTCTATGGGAGTTCTGCGTTGAACGGAGTGGTCAATGTGATCACGGCATGGCCGAAAAGCGATAAACCGGTAACCACCGTAACCGCCTTCCAGCGGGTTTACGATAATCCTCCCGATGTCTATTCTGGCAACACCTTTACCCGACAGGTGGATTCTGCAGGCATCATGGTAGACACACTCATCCACTTTCCGAAGGATACCCTGAAGTGGTGGGGTGATGGTGAGGTTAGAGGAGCCTCTGGTCTCAATTTCAACCATTCTCGCAAGATCAAGAATGTTGACCTTATCGTTGGTGGTAACTTCTTTCACCACAAAAGCTTCCTTCAGTTCGCAGACGAACTGCGGGGCGGTATGAACTTCAAAACGCGGGTTCACAGCAAGTCGAGGCCAGGAATGAACTACGGTCTTAACGGTGTTTTCGTTTACGAGCATTCCGGCAGATTCTTTCTGGCAAGCAATCCGAATGAAGGCGCTCTTCGGTCTGCCGTTCCGAGTGACGACCAGTACTTCCGCATGAACCTGGATCCCCACTTCCATTACCTGAACGAAAAGGGATTCAAGCATACGCTGGAATCGCGCTACATGTACATCATGCGCATATCCAGAAACCCTGAATCCACACCGCATGCAAAATCGCATCAGATCATCTTGAACTACATGTTCCAGAAACTGTGGAAGAAGTGGTCCATCACCACTGGAGCACCGCTCAATCTGGGGCTTTCAAAAAGTAATCTTTACGCTGGGCTGCGGGTATCGTACTCTGGTGCCGTTTTCGCGCAGGGCGAATTCAAAACCGAGCGCTTGAGTGCTGTTGCAGGATTGCGTTACGAGATAATCGGAATCGATGATTTCACCGAGTCGAGCTCGCCTGTGTTCCGTTCAGGACTCAATTACCGTTTTGGGAGAGGGTCGTTCGTGCGGGCATCTTTTGGTCAGTCTTACAGGCTACCCACCATTGCAGAGCGATATCTTGACGAAGACCTGAACCCTCAGGTCCGCATCATCCCGAACAGGAATCTCACGGCAGAAAAAGGACTCAGTGCCGAATTGGGTCTGAAGCAACTCGTAGCCATCAGCGACTGGCAGGCCTACATCGATTTCTCCTATTTCTACCAACAGTACCGCGATCTGGTTCAGTACGGCTTCGTCACCGCTGGAAGTCATCCGGAACTTTTCGAAAACCTTCCTGAATCGTATTTCCTAGGCCTTTACCCACAGAACATCAGCAACGCGTTGGTTACCGGTTATGAGATCGGATTGGCAAGTAGGGGTAAGATCGGGCCTCTTGGAGTAGCCGCATTGATCGGTTATACCTATAACTACCCTGTGAACCTTGACTCGGCCAGAAGCTACGGAGCAGGAGAATACCTGGACGAATTCTTCCGATACATGGTTGACCGTATTGATAGTGACAACCCAGATGTGGACAAGGTGCTGATGCTACGCCCCCGACACCTGGTAAAGGGAGACATTCAGATCGATTATAGAAAGGTATCCTTCGGTATTTCCATCATTTATGGCAGCTACCCTGAAAACATTCCGCAGACAGAACGGACTGCTGTTGACTTCATTTCCGGTGAGTTCGGAGCCACCCAACGCTATACCGATGCGAACATCAATGGCGATCTGGTATTCAATCTGAGGGCTTCTTATCAGGTTCTGGAGCAACTGAAGGTCAGTTTCATTGCCAACAACATCACCAACGAGATCTACGCCTACAGACCCAGTAAAGTGGAGCCTATCAGAAACTTCACCTTACAACTGAGAGCTACTTTTTAGAGGAATGAGGCACTTGGAATGAGCTAACGACCGCACTGTCTTCGTCCACAATGCTCAGCTCAACATGATCGCTTCCCACAATACGCACTTTACCGAAAGCGTTCTTAAAGTTCTTATTGCCGAGCCCGTTGCCTCCTTGGTTCCATATTTTTTTCATGCGGTAGCTCATGGTGAACGTACCGATCAATTTCAGGTAGTAGGCCAATTCGGTTCCTGTCACGCTTAGTCCGCTGGCATTCAGTTCTGGAAGGCCGGCATTTCTGCCATCATCCATCACATTGTGATGTGTGTCTCCGCTGATGACGATCACGTCTGTGACATCGTTGTTCTGAAGCCACTGCATGAAATCGTTCCGTTCTTCTGGGAACCCGGCCCAATACTGACTGAAGCCCCATGCCATATGAAAACCGTAGAAGCCTTTCATGCTCATGTTCTGGATCTTGACCCCGGCATGAATGAGTTTCTCGCACGCACCATTGAGCGGAACCCCACTCACAATGAATTTCCAATCGGCATCCGAAGATTTCAGCCCTTCCTTGAGCCAATCCATCTGTTTCTTTCCGAAAAGAGCATAGCCTTCGGGAGGATCCCATCGCCACTTCTTCTTCTTTTCATCAAACGTAAAAGCATCCATGTTCGGACGGTCTTTGGCGCTGTTCCGGTCGAGCACGAAGAATTCTGCGTTCCCGAAACGGAATGAGTGGTAGATGCCCTCGCTTGTGTCCACCAGCGGATAATGCGGAAAGAGCTCGTCATATCCCTTGATGGTGTTGGCGCGCCAATGCGGAGGGAACTCGGGTGCAACCATCTCATTCACAACCCGGCCTCCTTCCTTATGTGCCTTCCAATCGTTTTTGCAATGCCTACCTCCGCTACCACCAACGTAGTCGTTGTCGTCAAAAACATAATCAATAGGAACCGTCCGAAGCATCTGTTTCATCTGCTTCTCATCATACCGTTTCCGGTAGCTGAGTTCAATTCCGTCACGGGTTGCCGCGTAATCTGGCGCGATCTGATAATCGGGATACGTGTAATCGCCCGTATGCATCAGAAAGTAAGGGTCGTGCTGAGGCATCACATCAAACACCTTCATGTTGTCTGTTTCCTGACATGAGCCGGTTACAAACGTGTAATCGCCTTTCGCACCCACTTTCGGAAAGGTGCGGAAACGACCAGCAACAGAATCCAGCTCCTGCCCCACGAATATGCGGTAGTGATATTCCGTATCTGGCCGTAGGCGATCCATTTCCAGTATGACCGAATTATCGTTCTGCGCCAATGTACGCCCTAGGTATATCTGTGCTGCCCGGTAACTCGTGTCGGCCGCGAGGTGCAACGCGATGACCGCGTTGGGCGCTGCCGTGCGCAAGAACATCTTGGCCGAACTATCTGAAACGGCACCGATGACAGGACCGTGAAGGATGTGCTGGGCGCTGCATGAAAACGCCATCAGAACAACACATGAAAGAATGATCGCCCGTAGCGCTTGGTGCAATGACCTTCTGGTCACGTTATTGGAAGATCGTCCTACGCCAATCACCTAAGGTCTATGCTTTCCAGGGGCCGGTAATGGCCAACGTGAGTCCGGCATGTTGAATATTCACGAACATGGTCTTTCCACTTGGCGAGAAACAGATCCCGGTGAACTCCGACTCGTATTTGGTCGCGTGCCCGAAGGTGAATATCTGACCATCCGGGGTA
>JBFHEW010000234.1:0-5134 GCA_041583955.1 Bacteroidia bacterium
ATGCCATTTATCGAGCACGCAGAAGTGCAATTCGTGCCGACCGTCCTTCTCCACCACATCAGCCTTACTATAATGTATGGTAGAGGTATACGCACCGGTGTCGATCTTACACTCAAGATCAAAGATGCCCAGCTCCGGCAGGTCGATCCTGTCAATGGTTCCGATAACGGTAAGTGGTTTTTTCATGCTCGATGGCGAATATAGATGCTTATCCACTGAAATGCCATTGCCAATGAGACATGTATACCGAATAACCGAATTACATTTGCCGCCATGTTGGCCATTCAGAACACCCTCGTGTCGCTCGATCTTCTCGAACGTCATTTCGTGTGCGACCTCAATGCATGTAAAGGCGCCTGCTGCGTAAAAGGAGACGCAGGCGCTCCGCTTACCGATGAAGAGATCGATCTGCTTGAAGATATCGTGGACGATATCCTACCGTTTTTGGATGATGAAGGGAAAGCCATGATCGGTAAAAAAGGTGTCTTTGAGATCGATGTGGATGGCGACAAAGGGACCGCTCTTCTGGAAAATGGCCGCTGTGCCTTCGCGCTCATTGATGATAACGGACTGGTAAGCTGTGGCATTGAGAAAGCCGAACAGGCCGGTGCCATCGGTTTTAAAAAACCCATCTCTTGTCACCTTTACCCGGTGCGGATAACGGAGTACAAGGAATACGATGCGGTCAATTACAACAAGTGGGATATCTGCAAACCGGCATGCGATTGCGGTGCCAAGTTGAACGTTCCACTTTTTAAATTCCTGAAAGAGGCCTTGACGCGGAAATTCGGAAACGAATGGTACGAAGAACTCGAATTGATCGACCAACTCAGAAAAGCGGAAGACGAAAATTGACTACGTGATTCCCGTAGCCCGTTGTGGCTAATTTTCGCGTAACATTTGCAATAGGTTTTGCAACTTTTTTCGAGTTACACTTAGGGCTGCAAACCCCAGAAATCAGTGATAGCAAGGGATACGGCCGTTATTAGTTTTTATCAACGTTGGTCTGATAACGTTGATGTTAAAAACTAGGGCCGATTGTTAATTACTAAACGTTGCCCCCCCCGTCCTTTTTTTCAAAATTTGAGGTGTGGAAGTCGTTAGGGCATCAGTTACTTCAAGTCCCTCGCTACCAACCAATTAGAAATTAGTACTAGTAAAAAAACAGGTTAAAGGCCTAAACCCGGAGAGCAATTCCCCGCAGATTTCTGGCCTCTGACATTAGAGAATATTAACATCAAAAAACACATGAAAATGGATCAACCAACTCAGCAAACATCAACCAATCTGACCGAAATCCTGCCAGAAAAAACCTCGCTGCCAGTTGAACCCATTCTTCAGGAATCGAACGACCGATTCGTGATCTTCCCGATCAAGCACAAAGAGATCTGGGCCATGTACAAGAAAGCAGAGGCCAGCTTTTGGACTGCGGAGGAAATCGACCTTCAGCAGGACATGACCGATTGGGAGAACAAACTAACCAAGGACGAGCGTCACTTCATCAAGCATGTATTGGCCTTCTTCGCTGCCAGCGATGGTATTGTGAACGAAAACCTGGCCATCAACTTCCTGAATGAGGTGCAATACCCTGAAGCACGATGCTTCTATGGTTTTCAGATAGCCATTGAGAACATCCATGCCGAAACCTACTCGCTTCTCATAGACACATACATCAAGGATAACAAGGAGAAGGACTTCCTTTTCAACGCAATAGAGAACCTGCCATGCGTGGCCAAGAAGGCAGACTGGGCCATGAAGTGGATCGAGAACGGGAATTTCGCTCAGCGTCTGGTTGCGTTTGCAGCGGTTGAAGGCATCTTCTTCTCAGGTAGCTTCTGCTCCATCTTCTGGCTTAAGAAACGTGGCCTGATGCCAGGATTGGCCTTCTCAAACGAGCTGATCTCGAGAGACGAAGGGCTTCACTGCGATTTTGCCTGTATGCTGTACAACCAACTACAGAACAAACTCGATGTGGAAGAGGTGACGCAGATCATTGCAGAAGCCGTTGAGTACGAAAAGGAATTCGTTACCGATGCCATCCCTGTTGCACTCATTGGAATGAATGCCAAATTGATGTGCGAATACATTGAATTCGTGGCAGACAGATTGCTCGGAGAGCTTGGATGCCCGAAAATTTACAACGCGGTCAATCCGTTCGATTTCATGGAAATGATCTCGCTTCAAGGAAAGACCAACTTCTTTGAGAAACGCGTATCGGAATACCAGAAAGCCGGAGTGATGGGCAACAACGACCCGAACCAGCATTCCTTCACCACCGATGCCGATTTCTGATCCAACCTGAACTTACATCGCACCGAACCAGTCAATCACCCAAATCCTATTCCCCATGTATGTTGTAAAAAGAGACGGACGCAAAGAGTCCATCAAGTTTGACAAGGTAACCGCCCGAATCCAGAAGCTGTGCTACGGCCTGGACCCGATCGTTGACCCTATTCCAGTGGCCATGCGCGTCATTGAAGGCATCTACGAAGGTGTAACTACCCAGCAACTCGATGAGCTTGCCGCAGAGACCGCAGCTTCTTTCACCGTACGTCATCCCGACTACGCGTTGCTTGCAAGCCGCATTGCAGTGTCAAACCTGCATAAGTCAACGATCAAATCGTTCTCGAACACGATGAAGAAACTGTACAACTACATCGATCCGAAGACCGGGGAAAAGGCTTCGCTGATCGCTGACGATGTGTACAAGATCATTGAAGAGAACGCGGCCCTGCTCGATTCAACCATCATCTACGACAGGGATTTCGGTTACGATTTCTTCGGGTTCAAAACATTGGAAAGAAGCTACCTGCTTAAGACCAATGGGCAGATCACAGAGCGTCCGCAGCACATGCTGATGCGTGTAGCCGTGGGTATCCATAAGGAAGACGTGAAGTCGGCCATCGAAACGTACAACCTGCTTTCTGAAGGTTGGTTCACACACGCCACTCCTACCCTCTTCAATGCCGGAACACCGAAGCCACAGATGAGCAGCTGTTTCCTCTTGCAAATGCAGGACGATAGCATCGATGGCATCTACGATACATTGAAGCAATGCGCCAAGATCTCGCAATCTGCCGGAGGTATCGGCCTCAGCATGCACAACATACGCGCAACAGGATCCTACATCAAGGGAACCAATGGTACATCTAACGGTATTGTACCGATGCTGCGTGTTTTCAACGATACCGCACGCTACGTGGATCAAGGCGGGGGTAAACGGAAAGGTTCGTTTGCCATTTATCTGGAGCCATGGCATGCAGATGTATACGACTTCCTTGACCTGAAAAAGAACCACGGGAAAGAAGAGAACCGCGCCAGAGACCTGTTCTACGCCATGTGGGTTCCAGACCTGTTCATGAAACGGGTAGAAGCAGGTGCAGACTGGTCGCTTTTCTGCCCGAACGAAGCTCCAGGATTGGGAGATTGCTGGGGACCCAAGTTCGAAGCGCTCTATGAGCAATATGAAAAAGAAGGTAAGGCACGTAAAACAGTGAAGGCACAGGATCTCTGGTTCCACATCATGGAGTCGCAAATAGAGACCGGAACGCCTTACATGCTGTACAAGGATGCGTGCAACGGTAAATCGAACCAACAGAATCTGGGTACCATCAAGTCTTCGAACCTTTGTACTGAGATCATCGAATACACCGCTCCTGACGAAGTGGCCGTTTGCAACCTTGCTTCGCTGGCGTTGCCAAAGTTCGTGACCCCCGAAGGTGAATTCGACCATCAGAAACTGTTCGACATCACTTATGTGGCCACACGCAACCTCAATAAGATCATCGATAGGAACTTCTATCCGGTTGAAGAAGCACGAAGATCCAACATGCGCCACCGCCCTATCGGATTGGGAGTGCAAGGATTGGCCGATACCTTCATCAAAATGCGCT
The DNA here is from genome assembly GCA_041583955.1 of Bacteroidia bacterium. GTDB lineage: Bacteria > Bacteroidota > Bacteroidia > UBA10329 > UBA10329 > UBA10329. The sequence goes on from JBFHEW010000234.1 coordinate 3,894, forward strand.
TGCCGTTCGATTCGGATGAGGCCAAACAACTGAACAAAGATATCTTCGAGACCATCTATTATGCCGCTATGACCTGCTCTAAGGATCAGGCCAAGGAATTCGGTCACTACGAAACCTATCCCGGTTCTCCAGTATCGCAAGGCGTTTTCCAATACGATATGTGGGGCGTAACGCCAAGCAACCGTTGGGAATGGGATGTGCTGAAAGAAGAAGTGAAGAAATATGGGGTGCGCAACTCCCTGCTGGTTGCCCCAATGCCAACTGCTTCCACTTCTCAGATACTCGGAAATAACGAATGTTTTGAGCCATATCACTCGAACATCTACACAAGAAGAGTGCTTTCCGGTGAGTTTGTCGTAGTGAACAAGCACCTCCTGAAAGACCTCGTGAAGTTGGGTCTGTGGAATGATGACATGAAGAACAAATTGATCGCAGCAGGTGGATCCATCCAAGCCATCGAAGAGATTCCTGCCAACATCCGTCAGCTTTACAGAACCATCTGGGAGTTGAGCATGAAGGACATCATTGATATGGCTGCCGACCGCGGTGCATATATCGATCAGAGCCAAAGTCTCAACCTGTTCATGCAGAACCCGAATTTCGGAAAGCTTACCTCCATGCACTTCTATGCCTGGAAAGCAGGACTGAAAACAGGCATGTACTACCTGAGAACGCAGGCAGCTGCTGCAGCCATCCAATTCACCGTCAACAAGGAGGCCAGAACAGAGCCGGTTGCTGAAAAAGTTGAAACCAACAAGTCGCTTGATGAAATGACACAGGCACCGGTGGCACAGGCTGCCCCAACCGCGCCCAAAGCCGAATTCGCTACTCCTGTAATGGTCAATAAGCAACAGGCAGCAGGAGGCGTGCAGCCGGTCAGTCTTTCAGATGCGCAGGCGCAGATCGTCTGTTCGTTGGATAACCCTGATGGGTGCGAAGCTTGCGGAAGTTGATCTGTCAAGATACATTGTTTCCATTCAGAAAGCCTCACCTATCGGTGGGGCTTTCTTTTTCAGATCGATTCAATGAGCGTAGCTGATCTAGGAACGGATATTGAACGTAAGCAGCCTTACACCTGCCTTAGAACTGTAATTTATGACTCATTTATTGTTGAGGATTTAACACTTCAGTATCGAAACAGGCCGTTATGGTGTGTACCTTGCACAGAACAACCCTTAAACCAAAATGGAAATGGAACACTCAAGAACACAGGAATACAGGAATACAGGAATACAGGAATA
>JBFHEW010000235.1:0-5078 GCA_041583955.1 Bacteroidia bacterium
CATGTAATCCAATCCATGGGCCATTATACCGTCCAAATTGCGAATGAAGTGCATGGCCACATCATATCCGCGGAAAGCGAACGAATTCGGCTCTACGTTGAATCTACTTCTGAATTTCTGTACGAATTCCTGCGTTTCGATACGATCATAATCAACGAAGAACTGCATTGGCATATGTACCCTCAACGCATCAAAATGATCGATCTCCAAGTTCTTGAACCCTGTCCAGCTGTTCGGTGCAAACACAACCACAGGCACGTCTTCTGCCCAAGAGGATATTTTGCGCATGAGGCTTGCCAACTTTACCTGATTGTTACTTAAGATGACGAGGTTGTTCCTTTTGGTGGAGGATAGACGCATGCGCAACGAATCGGTTCCGGAACGGGCCAGATCGTATGAAGGGAAACGGGCCGGTGTACTTCCGGTTGATTCAAGTCCTTGGCGGAATCGCCACAGCAGGTTCTGCTCTTCTCCTGAACCATAATGTAACACGAGGTTATTGGTAGAGTCTGAGTGCGAAAGGTATCGTCCCATGGCAATGATCATCGATTCATCGGTAGGAATGATTCTGAACGCAAATGGATTATCCGTCAGTATTTCGTTGCCTTTTATGGTGGGAGACACTATCGGAATTGCGTTCTGTCGTGCTTCCGCGGCCACTTCTGTGAACACTTTGGAGTAAAATGGCCCTATGATCAGGTTCGAATTCTTCAAGGTTCCTTTATCCACAAGTCCCTTCACCTTCCACGCCCTGTTTTCCGTGTCAATGACTTTCAGATTCACGTCATAACCAAGCTTTTTCAGTGTATCCAAAGCCAACAGGAATCCTTCATAGAATTGAAGTGCTATCTCCGACTTTTCGTAGATCTCTTCGGGCTGATCGGCTAGTCTGTTCACGTGCAAGGAATCGTTCAGACTGAGGTACAGCGGCAGCAACAGCGATACGTTTGGCGGTTGACGCTTCAATACCCCTGTAGACGCGCTATCGTTGCTTTTTCGGACTATGTCCGGAAGTCCAACCATTTCCATCCTCACCTCTTCCTTCCCTTCCTTATTCTGACCGTTTCCAAAGATCTTTGGTGTAGGTATCCGTATTGTCGACCCCACTTTCAGCCCATCAGACAATTCGGGATTGGCATCCATGATGGCACTGATGGTGGTGTTGTATTCCTTGGAAATGGCGTAAAGCGTCTGTTGTTTAGGAACCGTGTAGAGGACGTAATCGCCCTCCAATTGAAGCGTTTCCTCCGTCATTTCAGACGGTCTGGTCTCACCGATGGCACTTTTCAGGATCCTCAACGGCTGACCGAGTTTTACCCCGTCCAACACGCCTGGATTATCGAAAGCAATACGGCTCAATTTGACCTCATACGCCTTGGCTATGGAGAACAGGGTCTGTTTTGGCTGGGCAATATGAATGACGTAGAACTCACCTTCGATCTTAGCAATGCTATCGCTCCGTTCAACAGTAAAATCCTGCGCAACAACTTCTCGAAGTTGCAGCACAAGCACCAGACTGATGAAAAACAATGATCGCATACTCAGGGCTCTACAAGTATTATTCCCATTCTATGGTTGCGGGAGGTTTTGAAGATATATCGTACACCACACGGTTAATGCCCCTCACTTTATTGATGATCTCATTGCTCACTTTGGCGAGGAACTCGTACGGCAAATGACACCAGTCGGCCGTCATCCCGTCTCGCGAAGATACCGCTCGCAGACAAACCGCATTCTCGTACGTTCGCTCATCTCCCATGACCCCAACCGAATTGACAGGAAGGAAAATGGCACCGGCTTGCCAGACATCGTCATACAGGTCTGCTTCCAGCAAGGAAGAAATGAAGATATGATCCACCTCTTGTAGTATCCTGATCTTTTCAGGAGTGATGTCTCCAAGGATACGGATGGCCAATCCCGGTCCAGGGAAAGGATGTCTACCAAGTAGGCGCTCCGGCAAGCCGAGGTGTTTTCCAACTTCACGTACCTCATCCTTGAACAGGGTATTGAGCGGCTCTACCACCTTCAACTTCATGCGTGCAGGCAAGCCGCCCACATTGTGATGCGATTTAATGGTGGCCGATGGTCCGTTGACCGATACCGACTCGATCACATCCGGGTAAATGGTTCCTTGCGCCAGCCATTTCACATCCTGAATGCGCTTGGCTTCCTTATCAAAAACCTCAATGAACACACGGCCAATGATCTTTCGTTTGGTCTCCGGATCGGACACGCCCGCCAGTTCTCCCAGGAATTCTGCTTTGGCATCAACTCCTTTCACGTTGAGTCCCAAGCCCTGATACGTTTGCAGAACGGTCTCAAATTCATCTTTACGAAGTAGCCCGTTGTCCACGAAAATGCAATACAGGTTCTTCCCAATGGCCTTGTCTAAAAGCATGGCAGCCACACTGCTGTCCACGCCACCCGACAAACCGAGCACCACCTTATCGTCTCCCAATTGTGCTTTCAATTGCGCCACGGTGCTATCGATGAACGAATCGGGTGTGTGCGATTGATCGCAACCACAGATACCTACAACGAAATTCCGAAGCAGGGTCAACCCATCGATGGAGTGCGTTACCTCTGGATGGAATTGAATGCCATAGGTCTTCTCCCCTTCAAAGCAGAATGCGGCCACTTCCACATCTTTTGTACTTCCGATCAGCTTCGCTCCGTTCGGTAGTTTCTTGATGGTATCGCCATGCGACATCCACACTTGAGACGTCACGGGCACACCTTTCATCAGCTCGTTCGACCCATCGGAGAACGACAGATTTGACCGACCATACTCCCGTGTGTTGGAGGCTTCTACGCTGCCGCCATTGGCCTGGGCCAGATACTGGGCTCCATAGCAGACACCGAGCAAAGGCAGTTTTCCTCTGATATTATGAAGGTCAGGAACCGGAGAACCCGCATCGCGCACAGAAGATGGACTTCCGGAAAGGATCACACCTTTGATATCGCTGGTTATTTCCGGAATCTTATTGAACGGGTGTATTTCACAATAAACATTCAGTTCGCGTACCCTACGGGCAATAAGCTGTGTGTACTGCGAACCGAAATCGAGGATCAGAATGGTCTCTTGCATCAACTGGATTTTGAATCGCAAATTTACCCTTTGTCGGTGGGGGGCACAATTCGAACAAAGGAATTATTACGTCAGTTACTAACGATGATGTTCAACGGCACTCGGAAGCTATTCCGTCCACATACTTCAACACTTCGGTGAATGGAAGTGCGCTTGACCCATCGAAACCGCTGATGTCCTTCTCACCGATACTCCGTTTGAAATATTCCGTGAATTTGGATGCGATTGGAACATAACTCCAGTGCCATTTCTCCTCTTCATATCCGTGTTTCCTATCATTTCCTTTCGCTGAATACACCTGACAGAAACCGAATTCAGACGCATTCAGTCGCAGCCAATCATACTCTTTCTTCCCTTTTCCCGACTCAAAATAGGTTGGATTCAGAGAATTGATGTCGATGTCTGTTCCCCAATGATGCCTTGATGTGCCAGGCATGGAACTGTACTTGAGGATTTCCTTGGCGCGCAATGCCGGTTCGGGAATGGTCTGGCTCAGGTCCTTCCCTCCTACCTTACGTGTTCCGTTCCACTTGGCTTCCCAGATGCTTTTCTGATGGTTGAAATTCCGTGCGGCAGAAATAATGGTCAGGTTCACACCTTCGCTCTTGGCCTTCTCTTGCATGCGGAGAAAAGCCTCCAAAGCTTCCTTTCTGAGATACATCCCAGACCTGTTGGCAGATGCATCAGGCACTTTCACAAATTCCGCATGCTGCTGATACTCGATCTTGCCTAGCACGAAACGTGTCGTATCTGCTGATTTTTGGGCAGAGGCGAAATCGGCCGCAAAGAGGAATAAGACCAGAAAAAGGTGGTTTTTCATTGATAGATGACTGTCACATATCCAGCATGATCCATGCCACGCACAACAGATATGTAGTAGTAGGTGCCTTCTGGCACAAGTATACCACCTTTGGTACGACCATCCCAACAATGATTCTGACCCGCCACCGATTCAAACAGCAACTCACCCCATCGATTGAAAACCTTCAACTCGTAGCAATCGCTGAAACGACCGTCAATTTCCGGCTTGAAACAATCGTTGATGCCGTCATAGTTCGGGGTAAAAACGTTTGAATACCTAATGTTGATGGTGTCGTTCCCGAACCACTGACCTGAATAATCAACAACGGCAGAATCAACACACAGACTATCATTGTTGTAGGCGATGAGCGTGATGACATTCCCAGGTCCGGCACCGTAAATATGGGTAGGTTCGTAATCGCTGGCATTGGCGCCATCGCCAAAACTCCAGAAGTAGGCATCAGCGTTATCCGACAGGTTTTCAAAACTTGCAAAGATGCCATCGCAGGTTGCATCGAACGAAGCTGAGAATCCGGCAACAGGCACTGTAAGCACTTCCACATTCACTTCCGTTTCTGCCAAACAACCGGCATTGCTTGTGACCGAAACAGTGTAGGTCGTGCTGGTTTCCGGACTCAGGTATGCCGATGCAGCGTCTGGTGAACTCACGCCATCGGTTGGCAACCATGTATATGTTGCTCCTCCGGTCACGGTGACCAATACGCTATCGGATTGACAGATGACGTAATTTCCGGAATTAGCAACTACAGAAAATATGCTGATGCTGACCGAGTCGATGTTGACGCAGCCGTTGGCGTCTGTTCCGGTAACGAAGTAGGTCGTTTCCTGTAAGGGTGATGCTTCTGGGGTGGCGCTCTGCGGGTCGCTCAGTCCTACCAGCGGACTCCACAGGTAACTGGTCGCTCCGCTGGCCTGCAGGACCACCGTGGCATTCTGACAGATCATGCTGTCCGGTCCGGCTTCGACCATCGGCAGCGGATTCACCGTCACAGTCGTCTCATCGGTGTTCACACAGCCGTTGTTGTCCGTCACCGTGAGCGTATAGGTCAGTCCGCTCGTTGGGGTCGAGATCGGAAGCTGGGCGGTCGGATCGTCCAGATCAGTGGCTGGCGACCACTGATAGCTGATCCCGCCCGATCCTTGCAGCACCACACTTTCTCCGATGCAC
>JBFHEW010000236.1:0-5072 GCA_041583955.1 Bacteroidia bacterium
GATCGACTGTTTTGCGCTCTCCGTATTTGCGGGCGAAGTTGAGGAAAAGGGTGTAGTGATTGGCTTCACTTACCATCAATTCGCGATAAAAGGCTGCCAGATCGCTGTCTTCAATATTATCTGCCAATACTTTGAAACGCTCGCAGCTTCTAGCCTCTATCATGGCTGAGATGAGCAGGTCGTGTACTAGTTTGTCTTCGCGGGCGCCATCTTTCGGAAAGAAGGTCATCAGTTCTCTCACATATTCATCTCTCCGCGGTTTTCCCAGAATAAGGCCTTGGTCCAGTATCCGTTTGTGTACCATTTGGAAATGTTCCAGCTCTTCCTGTGCCAGTTCAAGCATGGCTTCGACCAGTTCCGATTTTTCGGGATAGTGGATGGTCATTGATATGGCACTCGATGCCGCCTTCTGTTCGCACCAGGCATGATCGGTAAGGATTTCTTCAATGTTCTTCTCAGCAATGTTGGCCCACCGTGGGTCTGTAGGAAGTTTGAGTCCGAGCATCAGTTCTTATTAGTTGTCGTGTGGTGGTCCAAAGGTAGGGTAAAAGAAAGCCGCTACTGTAATGTACAGCAGCGGCTCATTGACTAAACCTTCGTTCAGTATTTACTTTTTCTTCTTGCCTTCCGGTTCAGAGGCTGGTTGCGCTTCAGTTTCTCCTTCCAGTTTTATTCCGAGCTCTGTCACTACTTTCCGTGTGATGTCAACCCCTTCAGGGCCCCAAAGTAGGGTGGAGGTTCCTGACCCGTCTATCGAGTTCATGACATATTCGAAACCGTTGCGTTTGGCTACTGCACCCATGGCATCTCTGATACGTTTCAATGCTGGTTGCAGCAATTCGCTTCTTTTCTGCGCCAGCTGTTGTTCTGCTTGAGCGGCAGCTTGCTTCACAACCTTGTCTCCTTCCAAAGCCTGCTTCTGTATCTCCAGTGCCTTGGCAGTGTCTTTACTGGCCAATGCCGTGTTGAATTGTTGGACAAGTCCATCCAACTCACCTTTCATATCATCCAATCTTTTCTGAAGACCAGTGGCGTAGATCTGTAGGTCTTCGTTGATGGCTTTGTTCTCGGGCATAATGGAAAGAATGGCATTCACATCTGCGAAAGCGATTTTCTGAGCAAATGTAGATGGACCGGTAATGGCCAAAATGGCGCATGCGAGTAGTAGTTTTTTCATGTTTGGTAGTACGATTTGTTTCACAAAGAACGAAAAACGAACGAGCTGGCGCAAGATCGGTTTCTTAAAAAGATCAAAGAAAAGACCAGTCAGGTCATTTTAGCATCACATATAGCAGCTTGGTGGTGAAATGGATCAGGTTCTGCACTTCAATTTCACTCATCAAACGTTCTTTTCCCATTATCAGGATGGAATTCCCAGAACTTTCCAGTCTGTAGTTCAGCTCGTCATCCAAGAATTGGATCAGGTCAGGTGTAAAGAAATCGCGGACCTCCGATTCATTTTCGCCCTTTAAGAGAAACGTGTTCGAGAAATGCTTGAAGTTCTTGAAGTTGATGTCATCGTAACCGGCAAATGCAGCCACTTTATCCAGGAAGTTTTCCTTTTCTATCGTGAAGAGTGGTATGGTGGTATTGAGGCCAACCACCGCAACGGTTGTCTGATGCTCGGTCTTGAATTGCAATTCACCCTCATGGAAATCCACATCCTGCACCGTGATAGAGTTCGTGTCTACCGAACCGATCAGTTTGTTGTAAACGGTATCTACCGTCTTGAAGCGGAACAGATGGAACTGCTCGAACGTGGTGACATAGCGTCTCACGGAGAGGTCAAAGCCCCATTCCAATTTCTGTGCAAGGGATTGCATTTTCTTCTGCCTGGACGTGAGGGGTAGTTTCTCTGGTCTTGGCCGTGTCCCTTCCTGTTTGAATCGCATCGCCAACGGATGATTGGCAGTGGAGAAGTGCGTGTCCATTCCGATCACTTCAAAGTTCCCACCTCTTCTGATGTGGCTTTCCTCATACTCAGATAAATGCTCCATTACAGTATGGTCGATGAATTCGGCCAAGGAAAGATCGAGATTGATGGTGGCATCGGACGGTATCATATCCATCGACTTTTTAAGTCGGGGGTAGTTGAGAAAGTTGCAATACCCCTTTACGCTTACGAGGAATTTTTCTCCGTCATCGTCTTCCTGATAAACCAGAACGTTGGGCCTGAAAAGAATGGTGAAGAGCTTTACAATGGAGCGCAGCCTGATAATGTGAATGACCAACGTTACGAGGATACCCACCGAAATGCCGACAATAAGATCGGAAGCAAGCGTAATGATGAGTGTGCTGCCGAAAATGATGATCTGATCCCAACCTATGCGGTACGTATTCATGATCTCTTTCGGGTTAAGCAGCTTGTATCCTGTGTGGATCAGGATTCCGGCCAGCGCTGCCAACGGTATCTGCTGCAGCTGACTACTCAGTAACACTACTAGACCAAGGATGAGGATGGCTTGAAATACATTCATCAACTGGCTTTTACCGTTGTGACTGACTCCTACCGAACTGGGTACGATACCCGGAATGATAGGCAGACCACCTACAAAACCCGACATCATGGAACCCAGACCGATCACACTCAATTCCTTGTTAAGGTTCGATTTCCGTTTAAGCGGATCCAGTCGGTCAATGGCCGTGGCGCTGAGTATGCCTTCAATGCTACTGATTACCAGTATTCCGATAACGATATTCCAGAAATCACCGGTCTGCCAGCGGCTGAAATCAGGAAAAACAATAGCATCGGTTATTTGAGACGGAAGCTCAATGAGGTAAGTGGGTCCTACAGAAATAATAGAACCCAGAAAAGAGAATTCGTTGCCTGAAGCAAACCCGAGAGCGTAGGAGTAACCGATTGAAAAGATCACTACCCAGACAGCGCTAGGTATTGCCTTGATGATAGGATATTCGAACTTCGGATGAATGAACATGATCAACAACGATACGAGACCGATTATCGCTATCAGCGGATTAATGCTCTTAAGAAGTGCCGGTGCAGCCTGCATCAGTTGAACAATATTTCCGGGGTGGAGATGAGAACCCAACAACACCGGTACATGCTTGACAATGATGATGACACCTACAGCAGCCAGAAGGCTCTTTATGACCGATGCGGGAATAAGGTCGCCAATCACACCCAACCGTAGCAATCCGGAAATGAATTGAATGGCTCCGGCAATGACAACAGCCGCCAGGAAAAGTCGGTAACCTAGGAATTGGTCGTTGCCTCCCAATGTGACCACAGCAGCGGCCGTAACACCGATCAGCATCTTGGGAGTGCTGTGCACGGCCACGTTGCACCCGCTGAACCATGCTATCAGCAGCCCACCTATAACACTGGGAATGACGGCTGCCAATGGAGGAACGCCTGATGCAAGGCCAATGCCGAGCCCCAGTGGAATGGCAATGAACGCTACGCTGATAGATGCGCGCAGGTCATCTTTCCACGAACGTTTCGAGCCCCGTAATCCGTTGGAGAATATTTTCATGCAACGGTATCGGTTTTCTGATTGACTATCATCAGGCAGCACGGAAGATCAGATAGCACATACTCCAGATCGTGTGTGAAAACACGGTCCATGATGCCAAGTTTCGCGTCAGGCGAGTTCATGACCAACAGGTCTACCCGGTTGGCCGCAGCGTAATGACCGATCGTGTATCCAGCTTTGCCGAAAATGCACTTGTGGTCCACGTCAAGCGACCCGTCAGCCTTCAATTGAGCCTCCAGCGCGGCCAGCCGAGCTTCTTCTTTTTGCTTGAATGCTTTACGCTTCTTAGCTGTTTCGGCCACTTGGGTATCGTCATCAGCCTTATCTCCGGTTGCCTTCGGGTTTATCTCATCAATGATGGTAATGTGCTCTGCTCCCAAAACCTTACCGAAGTAGTTAGCGGTTCTGAGTGTCCCTTCGGTCTTATCGTGGTCATCACCTGATACCACGATCTCTCTGCACTTATTGCGTATCACAGACCTGTCTGTGAGTAAAAGGATGGAGCACTCCGCTTTGCGGCATAGGTTGCGGGCAATGGAGCCAGTATAGAATTTGAGGAGATTCTCACGTTTCAAAGCACCGGCTATCAGAAGATCGACCTTGTGCTCCTTGCACGATGCAAGAATACCCTTTACGGCATCGCCCTCCCGAAAATCGATGGTCACCTTGTCTTTCTCAATTCCTGTTTGGGATACGAGCAATTCCAACTGTTCAACTTTCTGAGGTGTTTCTCTACCCACATGAATGAGTATCAGACGTGCATCAAGCATTTCTGCGATCCGCGCGCTTTCGTGAAGATTTGCCTCAGCATAGGGCGAAAATGCAATGGCTGTTGCTACGGTCTTGAAAGGAAATGGTAATGACATATGAATCGTTGATTTCGCCTAAATATACAACCCAAGATAGTGTTGATGCCTCCTTCAATAGATCATCAATGGCGGCATCGGGACAAAAAAAAGAGAGCCGAAGCTCTCTTCTATTCGAATCTATTTGTGCTTCGGAGGATCTGCAGGAACCCCTGTAGGAGCAAACTCCATCTTTGTGGCTTGTCCATCCTTAAAGAAACCTTCGTATTTGGCATTGGTCATCAGGTCACCTGCCAGTTCCCAATGGAAATGGCCACGGCCGTTCATTTTGCCTGCCTTCCACTCTCCAATGTATTTGTCTCCATTGTTGTACGTGTAGGTTCCTCTTCCTTCCATCTTACCATCTTTCCAGGCACCTTTGTATACGTCACCGTTGGTGAATTCATAAACGCCATAGCCGTTAGGAAGTCCTTTTTTCCAGGATCCGTTGAAAAGGTCACCGTTTTCAAAGAGATACGATCCGTTTCCCTCATAGCAGTTTCCGGTAGTACACTGAGCGTTTGTCAGCGATGCAACTGCGCCTACGATCAGAAGTGTCAGGGTGATTTTTTTGAACATTTGGTACGTGTTTATACAGGTTCAATTAAAGACAATGTGACCACAAGATTAATGAATTTTTGAGATCAACGCGTAATCCATCGTTTCAACTTTTCGTCACTTAGTAAAAGTAATACATTTGCGGCCGAGCTCGGGGTGTAGCTTAGCCCGGTTA
>JBFHEW010000237.1:0-5068 GCA_041583955.1 Bacteroidia bacterium
CCAGATTGGTGGAGATCCACAACCGTCTATCAGGTCTATCCACGCTCATTCTATGATACCGATGGAGATGGTCTTGGCGATCTGAACGGGATCATCCGAAAGCTCGATCATATTCAGGGCCTGGGGTTTGAGACCATTTGGATATCGCCCTTTTTTCTCAGCCCTCAGCGCGATTTCGGATACGACATTAGCGATTATCGGTCCATCGCTCCGGAATACGGAAACATGGAAACCTGCCGGAAATTGATCAATGAGATGCATGCCAGGGATATGAAAGTGGTATTCGACCTCGTGATGAATCATACGTCAGATGAGCACGAGTGGTTCATGGAGTCGGCTTCAAGTAGGGATAACCCTAAGGCTGACTGGTACGTGTGGAAAAACGGAACCGGTAAGAACGGTAAACGGCCGCCCAATAATTGGAAAGCCACCATTGGAGGTAGTGGCTGGCATTGGCACGAGGGGCGAAAACAATTCTACTGGGCGTCTTTTTTGGAGTTTCAACCTGATCTTAATTACAGCCATCCGGAAGTGAAGAATGCCATGCTAGATGTAGCACGGTATTGGCTCAGCGAGGGAGTGGATGGCTTCCGGTTGGATATTTTCAACTCCATTTACGAGGATACTTCTTTTCCGAACAATCCGAGCAGTTTGCGCATCATTCCATCAGAAGAATCGCCCGATGGCTTCTTTCAAAAGATGAAATACAACGTGAACCAGGAGGGAAGTTTTCGGTTTGCCACAGAGTTGAGGGCCTTGGTCGACTCTTTTCAGAACCCTCCACGATTCATGGTTGGAGAAGTGTTCGGGGATGTTGAAACCACAAGGAAATTCTGTTCCTATGATGGAAAGGACGGGCTGCATACGATCTTCCTGTTCCAGACGCTGTCCACGCCATTCAGCGCCAGGAAGTGGCGCAGAACCGTGGAAGAGTTCGAGCATAATTTCCCTGCGCCCTCTGTGCCCACGTATGTTTTCAGTAATCATGATAGAAGGCGAAGTATTACGCCTTTAGGGAATGATGTACGTAAGGCCAAACTCATGGCCATGCTTCAGTTCACGGTGCGTGGAATTCCGTTCACGTATTACGGTGAGGAACTTGGAATGGAGAAACCTCTGCTTCCGTTGAAAACCGGCAAGGATCCGCTGGCGCAGCGTTACCGGAAGATCCCTCAGTTCATGGTCAATTGGACGGGCCAATCGCTTAACCGCGATGAGTGTCGCACACCTATGCTTTGGGACTCTACCATAAATGCCGGGTTTTCTAGGGGTGAACCGTGGTTGCCAGTTGCAGATAACTTCAAGGAAATCTCCGTATCAGCTCAAGAAGATGACGACAGTTCATTGATGCGGTTTTATCGGAAGATGCTTCAGCTCAGAAATGAAAATGACGTGCTCAGGTCGGGTGATATGTTGGTCAATGAGGAACTAAGTTCACCGCAACTTTTTGCTTTTCATCGTCAATTGAATGGTGAGCACTTTCTTGTGCTGCTTAATTTCAGTGGTCGGACTTTGAAAATACGCGGTGTTCTTGGTGAAGTTCTGGTTTCGACATATTCAGAATGTGAACGGGGAGAGCTAAAGCCCTTTGAAGGAAAAGTGATCAGGTTGAAGTGATCAGAAAACCTCGGCTACCCCATATCTCCGCGAGTCTCCCGTAGCTTCGAGGTGGCCGTCTTTTCCTCTGAATATGGAATGAACACCACCGAAAAACAGCGATTCGTAATCCCATTCTTTGATGTGTTCAAACCCATCGGTGTTCGGAGATGCGCCTTTTTCGAAGTGAAGGACCTCTTCCTGAACGTGGATCCGCGCTTTGCGGGTCGCTTCCTCGAGACTCAGTTTTTCGTCAAACAGTGCTTTTATGACCTGAGCTATCATGAACGGAATGCGCCCTGCACCGCCCGAACCACCACTGTAACTCAATGACCCGTTGCCATCAAGCATCAAGGTCGGTGTCATCATGGAATTCAGTCTCACGTTAGGTGTCCAGGAATGGAACCCATCCGGTAGGAGGAAGGATTCTCCCATCATGTTGTTCATCTGCATATCGGTTCCCGGAATGAAATAGCCGCTTCCTTCACCCATCGATGTGGTAAAGCTCACGGCATTCCCCCATTTGTCAACCACATTGAAATGCGAAGTGCCTTTGGTGGAAACCTCTGGGCCTTCCATGTGAAAATCGAGTTCAGGATGCAGTATTTCCAATCGTTTTGAAATGTCTCGCGGGTGTTGGTAACGACTCTTTACCTGTGCAATCGTCTTTACCCAGTCGCCATCGTAAATTTCCAAGTAACCGAAAACGAGTGCCATGATGGCTCCACCGAGACTAGGTCCGTTCGGAAGGAACAGCTCCTGGTTGTGCCACGGAATGTTGAGTGGCTTTCGCCACTTGGCCCTGTAGTTTTCAAAATCATCCCTTCGCAGGTAGCCACCCCTTTCTACCGAATCTGCAGCTACGATCCTGCCTATTTCGCCTCGGTAGAATCCTTTTTCGCCTTCGTCATTCAGGAAGTCCAAGAAGCTACCGAAGTGCGGCATTCGCAGTAGTTCGCCCTCCTTTTTTATGATATCGTCTGTAAAGAAGATGTCTCGGACAGACGGGTCCACTCTGAAAATGACCTCCAATAATTCGAGGTCGATTCCCTGAAACGTGTTCAGAACAACGCCCGATCTTGCCAGTTCCATTGCAGGTTGCAGTAGAACCGACATGGGAATGGAGCCGAATTTGCGGTGCATGGCATAGAGTCCGGCAATGGTTCCGGGAACAGCTGCCGAGGCCAATCCTACATGGAAGGTTTCCACTTCGATTCCGAAGTTGACATGAATAGGGTAGAAGTCCCTTTGTTCCAGCTCGGGTTTCTGCCGCGGTGTCTGCGTAAAGAAGTCGAGCATAAGTGGAGTCTCACCCACTTTGTGACACATGGCAAAACCACCGGCACCTGCAGATGCCATGCAGGGTTCCGTTATGAACATGGCGAAGGCTGCTGCGATGCTTGCGTCAAATGCGTTCCCTCCGGCCAGCAACACTTCTTTTGCTACATCGAGGGTCTTCTCATGTCCTGCTGCTATGGCCTGCGGTCTGCTCATCGGTTGCGGGCGAAAATAGTCTAAACCTTCGGGTCATCTGACTTTGGTTGCAGCAGGGTTTGAAATCATGTTGCAGACCTATTTGTTTAAACGAACTGAATCGTTACTTTTGCCGTCCGCTTTTTTGCGGGTACTTAAACACAAACAAATAATTTATTTATGAACCAGTACGAAGCCGTTTTCATTTTAACTCCCGTTTTGTCTGAAGCTCAGATGAAGGAAGCGGTAAAGGATTACGAAAAGTTCATAAAAGCTGATGGAGGCAAGATCGTCTCTACGGAAGATTGGGGGCTGCGCAAATTGGCGTATCCGATCCAAAAGAAATCCAACGGCTTTTACAACCTTTTTGAGTTCCAAGCCAACCCTTCGCTGATTGCTGAACTTGAATTGAAATTCAAGCGTGACGAGCGCGTGATCAGATTCCTAACCGTAAAGATGGACAAGTTCCATGTAGAATACGCGGTGAAGAGAAGAGACCGATTAAAGAACCCAAAACCAGCTAAAGCTTAAGGATCATGGCAGGAAAGAAAGAAGGAGAGATCAGATATCTGAATCCACCTACAGTAGAAGTCAAAAGAGACAAGTATTGCCGTTTTCAGAAGTACGGTATCAAGTTCATCGATTACAAAGACCCGGATTATCTGTTGGCCTTTATCAATGAGCAGGGAAAGCTTCTTCCACGAAGACTAACCGGTACATCGTTGAAGTATCAGCGTAAGGTTGCACAGGCTGTGAAGCGTGCACGCCACATTGCGCTTATGCCTTACGTTGCTGACCTTATGAAGTAAGAGAATCATGGAAATCATACTTAAGAAAGACGTAGAGTTCGTAGGTGACAAGAATGACCTTGTCACAGTTAAGAACGGATACGGAAGAAATTACCTTATTCCTAACGGACTTGCTGTTCTGGCTACGCCAAGCGCCAAGAAAGTGAGAGAAGAGGATTTGAGACAGCGCGCTCACAGAGAGGCCAAATTGATCGAAGAGGCAACCAAGTTGCTTGCTAAGATCCAAGCTGGCGATATCAAGGTAGGTGCAAAAGCGGGCGAAGGTGACAAGATCTTCGGATCGGTCAATAGCATTCAGGTTGCAGATGCCATTAAGGCAGCAACAGGTGTTGAGGTTGATCGTAAGAAAGTAGGTTTGAAAGAATCTACCGTGAAATCACTTGGAAAATACACGGCCACCATCAAGCTTCATAAGGAAGTGGAAGGTGAGTTCGGATTTGAAGTGGTAGCAGAGTAATTCTCACAGCCCATTGAAATTGAAAACCCCGATCAGGAAACTGGTCGGGGTTTTATTTTTCTCTGATGTACCGTAATTGAACCAATCCGGTATCAAATTGCTCAGAAGGTAGAGCGGAGAGCTTGATAGTGGGGGTATTGCCCAGAAAAAGGCGTTTGCCATTTCCGAGAATGATCGGTACTACCGACACGATGTATTCATCGATCAGATTCTCCTTCATGAGCAGGTGTACAATCTCACTGCCACCATCACAGTAAATGTCTTTTCCGGCTTTGGAACGGATATCGGCAATCAGTTCGGTGACCGTCCCGTTATAGAACGTCACTCCGTTTTCAGGTTCCCGGTCTTCACGGGTCATCACATAGCAATCGAACTGTTCCGATTGAGGAAACTTCCCATCTAGAAGTTGCTTTACCACATCGTAGGTCTTTCTTCCAACGATGTATGTATCCACGGTGCGCGTGAATTCATGATACCCGTAGTCTTCACCCTCTTTCTGCATGGCATTCAGCCAAGAGAGGTCATCGTTCTCTGTTGCAATGAAACCGTCCAGGCTCATGCTTATATACAATTTGACCTTCCTATCACTCAAATCTCAAACTTTCGATCGGGTCGAGGTTGGAAGCCTTTACGGCTGGGTAGATGCCCGAAACTACCCCTACAATGAAACAGATGATGACTCCAACAGTGATCCATAGCCAAGGAATGATGAATCCGCCACCGATGAAGCTGG
>JBFHEW010000238.1:0-5046 GCA_041583955.1 Bacteroidia bacterium
GACCACCTACACGTGGGACTTCGGGGATGGCACGCTAGGCTCGGGCGAGTCTACATCCCATACCTACACGGAGATCGGAAGCTTCATCCCTACGCTGATTCTAGAGGACGACAATGGCTGCACGTTCATTTATCAATCTGCTGACACACTTTCTATTGTTCCATTAGCGGTTGATGCTGGTTCTTCTGGCACCATCTGTCAGTTCGATTCCATACAACTGAATGCTTCGGGAGGTGACGGTTACAGTTGGTCACCTTCCACCGGTCTTGATGACCCTAGCGCTGCTAGTCCGATTGCAAGTCCGTTGCAAACCACTCAGTATACAGTGACGGTGAGCCTTGGGGCATGCCAGAATACGGATACCGTGACGGTGATTGTAAACCCCGCACCAACGGTTGAGTTCACTTCAACCGAGGTCTGCTTCGGCACGGCAACGCAGTTTACGGATCTCTCTTCCATGAGCCAGCCAGACAGCATTATTGCTTGGAATTGGGACCTCGGAACCAATACAAGCGATGAAACCGACCCTTCGATTGTTTATGACACTACGGGCACCATGGCAATTTCGCTTACTGTAGCTAGTTCCAACGGTTGCACGGCCACTGGGTCTGGACAGGCGATCGTGAATCCGGCACCCGTAGCCGCCTTTTCAACAAATGAAGTCTGCCTGTTTGAGACAAATGTGTTCACTGATGGGTCAACAGTTGATCCGGGAACCATCACCAGTTGGAACTGGAATCTTGGTGATGGCTCTGTATCAAACCAACAGAACCCGACAATCACCTACAATCAGGATTCTGTTTACCAGGTAACGCTTGTGGTGACAGCAACGGGAGGATGCTCTGATACAGTAACGCAAAATATCGCTGTTTTCCCGCTGCCAGAAGCCGTAGCCACCGCTAGCGATGTCTGCTTCGGTGAAGCTGTCGAGTTCGGTGATTCGTCATCTGTGAATTCCGGAGCCATTGTACAGTGGGATTGGACATTCGGAGACGGCACGGTTTCCACCGACCAACATCCGAGTCATATGTATTCCAATATTCAGACGTACGTTTTCTCCCTTCAGGTGACTACCGACCAAGGTTGTACCGGAGGCACTTCGGGCAGCGTGACCACGTATCCGTTGCCTGTTAGTAATTTCAGTATGGGATCGGTCAGTTCGTGCTTTGCACCTGCCTCGGTAAGTCTATCAAATCTATCAACCGGAGCAAACCAATACGAATGGGATCACGACAACGGCACGGTGGTCACCTCATTCAATAGCACCGCAGTCTTTGACACAGTGGGCAAATACGGGATTCAACTTCTGGTTACGAATCAATTCGGATGTCAGGATAGCAGCACACAGATGTTTGAGGTATTCCCAACGGTTGTTGCCGATTTTGAATTCTCCACCCCGCGAGGCTGTGAACCTTGGAGTGTTGAATTCACCAACCTGAGCGAAAACGGGACAGATTTCATCTGGGACTTCAGTGACGCCCCCGGTTCATCTGACCAGGACCCGACACACGTTTTCGCCAACCCGGGCATTTACACTGTGCAACTCATTGCAGAAGGTATCGGTGGCTGTGGCGATACATTAACGATAAATGATCTTGTGACAGTTTGGGAAAATCCCATTGCTTCGTTTGAGTACACGAACATTCCTGACCCTATTGCAAACGGAACGATAGGCTTTTTCAATACATCAACCCCGCATGTCAGTTCCTGGTGGGAGTTTGGAAATGGAGAAACATCGACAAGCGAAAACGCAACGTACAGTTTCCCATTCTACGGCAACAAACTGGTAACCTTGGCCATTGTGGACGAAAACGGCTGTGTGGATACGGTACAGATGTACGTCTCGGTCGATTTCTTTGGAGGGCTGTTCGTGCCAAACGCCATCATTCCGCAAGACCCGAACTCTGAAGTGCGCATCTTCCAACCGAAAGGAACCGGACTCGGATATTACGAATGCCTCGTTTACGATAAATGGGGAAATCTGATATGGTGGTCGGACAAATTGGTTGACGGTTCACCATCTGAGCATTGGGATGGAACGTATAACGGTTCGCTGGTGCCGCAAGGGTCCTACGTTTGGAAGATCAATGCCATCTTCGCCAATGGCGATTATTGGGATGGAATGATTGACCGTGACAATGATTATCACGCGGTGGGAACCGTAACGGTGATCCGTTAGAGGGCTGCAACCAGAGGCGATTCCGGAACCTGAGATACAGTCAGTAGCATTTATATATGCCGGATGAAATCCAACCGCATCTGACCTGACGGTCGTTTCATTCGTCTGTTCTGCGGTGTTGAAACGGACGATCGAATAGCTTGACCAACGGTTGACAACCAACCACCTCAAAAGCGGTTCATCTATCAAAACAAGTTATTCATCGACACTTTTTATTTCGTTACCGTTCAATATCGTACCTTCATATCTGTTAATCCCCTAAAACGTGAATCATGAAAACATTATTTACCCTTTCAATCATTGTTCTTTCAAGTG
Organism: Bacteroidia bacterium; assembly: GCA_041583955.1. GTDB lineage: Bacteria > Bacteroidota > Bacteroidia > UBA10329 > UBA10329 > UBA10329. Next base: position 2,495 of record JBFHEW010000238.1, read on the forward strand.
CCATTGGTTTTTCTCAAGGACATAATAATCCGTGCGACAAGCCAGGTAAGGTATTGGTATGTCATATTCCTCCAGGAAACCCTGAGAACGTTCAGGAGATCTGCATCTCTCAAAACGCTGTCGCTGCTCACTTGGCACACGGTTGCTTCGTTGGTTCGTGCGAGCGAAGCAGTGAAACGCGATTGGATCCGTATTTGACCAACGCTGTTGCCGACTATGTGGCCATCTACCCGAATCCCTTCACCAATGTGATGAGCATTGAAATGGTGTTTGAAGATGTCACCGAAGCGGAGATCAACATCTACGACATGAAAGGTACGTTGGTGGCTCAGCCTTTCAAAGGACAATCAGAAAGTTCGTTCATCATGAACTACAACACCGATAAGCTATCGACCGGTATCTACGTTGTACGGGTAATTACGCCTACAAAGACACGTACGTTCAAAATGAGTAAGAACTGAGATAGAGAGAAATAGCATTACCTGAAGACTCCGAAAGCCACGTGGCTTTCGGAGTCTTTGTTTTTGTTTCCATAGCTAGGAGAACCAACAGTTTTCAGCGAATTGAAAGACTGAAAAGAACACTGAGATATAAGTGAAGAAATGATGGCTCTTATTCGCGAACTGAATTGTGCCACACAGCTTTCGGACAATGCATCCCGGTACCAGACCGGTCTCATTTCGGAGAGCACATATTCGACTAGGGAGCACGGCAGAAAAAAGCCCCGGCAATTTGCCGAGGCTCCTATCCATAATAGTTCCATAGCGTTCATTCCACTACTTCAAGAGCAAGTGTCATATCCAATGGTTCTCCGTTAAGAACCGCGATGGCCTCTGTAACGTCTTTGAACCCTGGGAACGAAAACCGCGCGAGGTAAATGCCTTCCGGAAGATCGGTCATTTTAAAATATCCGGTCGGAGAAGTAATGTACGATCTGTTTGTACCTACCAGTTCAACCACGACCCCGAATACGCGGGCACCGGTCTTAGCACTTACGACCTTTCCTTTGAAAACGCCTTGCGCCTGTTCTGTACCTGATTCTGGAAGACTGATCAAATGAATCAACTGCTCGAGTCCCTGTCCTGCTTGTGTGGAATAATTTGCTGTGGCTTTCATGATTGTCGGTTTTAAATGTGAGGTAGCTGTTCATTCATCTACCAGTAATAACACGCAGAGAAATCCAATTATTGTGCCAACCGGATTTTTCGTGCTAACCTCATATGTGCAACAAACCCAAAGTGTCGGTCATGTAAACCTGGTCTTTCACCCCCGAAAAGAAAATGTACAGGCTCCAGGCCGGTGATCGAATTAGATGTCAGGATTGGCGCTATCTTCGTAATGATATGTTTAAACCTTGTTCTTTGAACAGTATCGGATCCTTAAACCACGGAATGCATAATTCCCTATACACCCAGTCCCCTTGAAAACAAATCTACTTCTACTGCTCTCTGTTTGCTTCTCAGCTCAGTTATTGGCGCAAACACCCACTTACAACGAAGATGTGGCGTGTATCATTTACGAGCATTGCACCACTTGTCATCGCTCTGGTGGTATCGCTCCTTTTTCGTTGATGGAATACGATGATGTAGCCTCCGCTGCCTTTGGCGTGCTCGGTTCCGTGAATGCTGGATCAATGCCGCCTTGGCCACCTAACCCGGATTACAATGCCTTGGCTCACGAAAGACTACTGACCCAGAACGAGATAGACATTATTACCAATTGGGTGAACGGAGGGTATCCTGAAGGTCCGGGAGTATCTCCGCAACCACCCGTGTATACCAGCACGGAAGCCATTACCGATCCGGATATGGTACTGACCATGCCTACATACACCATCAACACACAAGGAAACGATGTATACCGTTGTTTTGTATTGCCCACAAGCCTTACCCAGGACGTATTCATAACGGACATCGAGATTGTTCCTGGCAACCCAGAGGCAGTGCATCACGTGCTCCTGTTTCAGGATAATACGAATGTACCCGCTCAACTGGACGCCAATGATCCAGGGCCTGGATACACCAGCTTTGGCGGAACCGGAAGCAGCAATTCCAAACTCATCGGTGCCTGGGTTCCGGGCCAGCAACATCGGTCCTACCCTACCAACTTCGGGGTGCGTGTTCCGGCCGGTGCCAGCGTGGTCATGCAAGTACATTACCCGGCTGCAGCGAATGGGCAGACCGATCAATCTAAAGTGAACATCAAGTACAGTACAACCGCTTTTCGTGAGGTATTCATTGACGCTGCGTTGAATCATGGTTCACTCAACGAAGGACCGCTTATCATTCCAGCAAATCAGATCCGAACATTCACCTGCGACTACCAGGTACCGAACCAATATGATGTGACCGTTTTGGATGTTGCACCACACATGCACTTATTGGGCAAATCGATCAGTTCGTGGGCGGTTACACCTACCAACCAGACCATTCCACTGATTGAAATTGAGGAATGGGATTTTCACTGGCAAGGATTCTATGAATTCCGAAACCCTGTGAAGATTCCGGCCGGAAGCACACTTCACAGCTCCGCCACCTACGACAATACCAGTA
>JBFHEW010000239.1:0-5020 GCA_041583955.1 Bacteroidia bacterium
ACAATGCTTTCGGTCACGTCAGGAAAGCAGTTGGCATCGAGCTGCATGAAGTTCTCGGTTGATGCGAAAAAAGCGCTCGAATCGGGCATCTGATAGTCGAATTTCATGCGTTTTGCATCGTCCAACCCAACCTTTTCGTACTCGGCAAGCAGCTGTACCAATCGGGTGCTACGGTTGTTGTCACCGGCCTCAAACCCGAAATATGCAGGGTAATCCATCGGATTCAGGTTCTCACTCTGAGACGTAGCGTTGAACGGGGTGTTGTTCGTGTTAAAAACGTATCCGCAGTTCGGGTTGATCACCTGTGGTCGTTCTGATATGGAATGGAATTCGGTCCAAAGCGTGGCTGAGGTATCGCCCGGAAGCACGCTGGCCCAGTTGTAATCTTCGTTGCGTTTCGGAATCAGTCCGTTGTTCAGGTACATGATGTTCCCTTCCCGGTCTGCATAGATCACGTTGTAGCGCGGATGGGCCTCCATGCTCAATGCTTGGTAGAATTCGTCAAAGCTCTTGGCCTTGTTCATCCTGTAGATCTGCTCAATCGTATTTATCTTCTGGTTTGCGGCCAATCTCACCGAATAGTAGTTCCCGTCTTTCGATCGGATGGTGGCTCCATGTTTACTCCAATAGGTCATTTTTGGTATTGGAACCGTGAGAATGTTGCTCAATTTCACTTTCAGAAAGGTCAGTCGTCTGTCCAGGTCATACCACTCACCATCAAATCGGTATCTCCGTTTCTTATCCTCACTCATTTTCAGTTTGTACACATCAACAAGGTCAAGTTTGTTCACCGTATGCGCCCAGCCGAGATTCTCGTTAGTGCCAAGGAATACGGACGGACCACCCGGAAACAGACCACCAAGAATATTCAACCCTTCGTTGCTGCACAGATGTGCCTCATACCATGAGAAAGGTCCTTCCATAGGTTGATGCGGGTTCACAACCAGGATGGTACTGCCATCAGTTGTTTTCTTAGGACTGAAAGCCATGGCATTGGAACCGAGCCAAGTGCTCCCACCATCATAATCACCTTGCAGGATCTTGGCAACTTCCAAGTGTCCTCCGGAAACGATGCACGCAGCGAATACATTTCCGTACACCAGGTCTTTACCCGATACCGGAAACACCCCGTGTAGCAGCACTTCGTCAGGGTTTGATGCTGCGTAAGCGTTCAATCCTTGGGCATAACCATCAAGATATTCCTTGTATTCCTCCGAGAATGCCTCTTCGAATTCGGTATCCACTATTCTTCTTACTCCGAACGCATGCAAAAGGAAATCGCGTTTAGCACCTTCCTTTCCGAGCAATTGTCCTGAGCGACCTTGCCCAGCTATCAGCAATTCCTGCATGGTACCGAAATCGTCTTCTGCATTGGCCCACGCCAATCCATAAGCCACTTCGTGATCCTGATCGGCAAAGATGTGGGGCACACCCCACTCATCTCGGACTATCTGAATCCGTGTAGCGTCTACTTTTTCAAAATGAGAACCTGTACTGTTAGGGGTTTCCTTGTCGCTTTTCGATCTCCCAGCGTAAAGGCATTCGGTTGCTGTTAGGAGCGCAACCAACAACAGGATTTGTCTGATCATTGAAGATGAATGGTGTTTAGGGGTTCGTATTATAGCCGTAAAAGTAGCTTCCTGGAAATAGAACCTCTATTAACTATGTATCAAGTACTTATGAAGTTAGTGCGGATGATAAATAGACTCGGCCTCAGCCATGATCCGGTCCTTGTCCAAGGTCATGGTCTTTGTCCGCTGATCTGCATAGAGTTGCATCTGGTCGGTATAGTGTGGTGAGTTCGGTCTGTTTGATGCACCGAATGGGTGCAAGGTTTCCATCCGTACCAATTTCCCGTCCTTCCACTGAGCAAAATGCACGTATGAGTCGGCCACGTATGGTTTATAACGCCCATCCTTCCATTCTTGATTGTAGTTGGCTGCCAATGCATCTGGGAATCCTGCCAGAGGAAGGTTGACATCTCCCCGCACATGACGTTGTACTTCTCCCAGTTTTGGAATTTCGCCATTGAAGTGGGTGTCTATTTCCTTCTTCGCCCATCTCAATGCTTTGATGTAGGTCGTGTCCGGTATGTTCACGGCACGTTTGAATTCGCCATCAGCAAATCCCATCATCGAAAAGACCTTCTGAAATGTGATGAGATATGCACCTGCTCCTTTGTTGTCCTTGCTACCTCGTTTGTCCCATTCGTTTATCATCGTGATCAGCGGTGCCAGTTCGGGGTAATCCTTCGGGTTCATGTGAAATAGGTTCTCGATGGAGTTCTGAAAAGCACCGCAGGCAGGGAACTCGTAATCGAATTTCATCTCTTTCATTCGCTCAAAGGATATTGTCTCTGATTCGCGTTCGCGCATCAGCTCAAGGAATCTTTCAGCGCGGTTATTCTCCCCGTTGTCGCTCACCCCGAAATAGGATGGATAATCGCTCAGGTTTTGCCATTCGTCCTTGGCCGTGGCATGTACCGGATTGTTATTCGTGTTGAATACCCACCCACACTTCGGGTTTCGGGTCTGAATGAGATCTTCCACATGGTGGAAATCTGACCACAGTGTTCGGTCTGAGTTGCTACGGACCACTTTGCTGTAATCCACTCCTTCGTGCCGCTTAGGCATGACACAATTGTTCAGGTACAGTACGTTATCTGCATTGTCGGCATAGATGATATTGAACATCGATATCGATTCCATTTGCAGCGCCTCGTAAAATTCATCGTAGTTGGAAGCCTTGTCCATCCGATACCATTGTTCCCCAACGCGAATGCGCTCGTTTGCCGGAAGTTTTACAGCGTAGAAGTTGCCATCCGGAGACCGGAGGGTGGCTCCGAATGCGCTCCAATAGGTCATCCGTTTCACTGGGAATACAAGGCCTTTGGCCAGCTTGACCTTGAGCCAAACAGGTCGCTTCTCAAGTTTTCTCCACTCGCCATTGAACTTGTACGTGTTCTTCTTTTTCGGATGCATATCCAATTGAAAAACATCCACAAGATCCAAGTGATTGAAAGTATGGGCCCATCCAAGGTTCTCATTGTTCCCTAGAAATACTGTAGAACTGCCTGGGAACATGGCTCCGTGAATGTTCAGACCTTCTTCGCTGCACACGTGCGCTTCATACCACGAGAAAGGACCGGTTACCGGTTGGTGCGGGTTGATGCAGAGCATGGAACTGCCATCTTCTGTTATGTTGCTGTTAAATGCAAATGCGTTCGATCCATATGGCTTGTCAGATGGAAGGTCCCTATCGTAGGTGCCATCAACTATTCTACTCACGTATCCGGGCGTGCCTATTAGCGCACTGAGGGCAAACATGTAGCCTCCCACAACGTCTTTCGGGTTTACAGGGAAAACGCCTTTTACACGGACCTCATTCTTATGCGCTGCGGCATAGGCGTTGATTCCTTGGCAGTATCCTTCCAAATACCGGACGTATTCGTCCGAAAGCAGGTGGAAGTCCTGCTCTATGCGTTCCCTGTAGCCCAACGTGTGTGAGAAGAAATCACGTTCTGCTCCTTCAACGCCCATCAATCTACCTGCATATCCTTTGGCGGTTATAACGAGTTCCTGCATGGTGAAGAAGTCATCTTCTGCGTTTGCCCACGCGAGGCCATAGGCGGCATCGGCATCCGTTTTTCCGAAAATGTGCGGCACGCCCCACTTGTCGCGCACAATGGTTACGTCTTCAGGATTTACGGTAATGGAGTATTGATAGGCATCATCTGCAGATACGGGTGCAACAAGCCAGGCCATCATGGCAAGGCAGGCAAAAACGTTCTTCATAAGCAATTAAAAATGAGAGGGATTGAACTTGGCCACCCAAGTTAAGCATTCTTCGAAGATTTCAGCTCCAAAAGAGTGATCTCGGGCGCAATTCCGATCCGTCCCATGTAACCGATGAATCCCAGGCCACGGTTCACGTACAGGTTTTGTCCTTCGGCCTCATAGAGCCCTGCCCACTGTTTGTACATGTATTGAACGGGGCTCCATTTGAAGCCGGGTATTTCAATCCCGAACTGCGCACCATGCGTATGTCCTGAAAGTGTCAGTTGAAATTTCTGTGGATGGTCTTTGATCTTGGCGTCCCAATGACTAGGGTCGTGCGACAGTAGGATTTTGAAAGGGATGTCTTCAATGCCGGATGTCGCCTTATCAAGGTCGCCATACTTCGGGAAGTGCTGTGATGCACCCCAATTCTCCACTCCAACAATGGCCAATTTCTCTCCTCCGGATTCTAAAATGTGATGGTTGTTCAGAAGTAGCTTCCAGCCAGCTTCCTGTTGTATCTCCTTCAACCTGGCCAGATTGGCACGCTTTGCCTCGTGCGATGGCCATGGACCATAATCACCGTAATCGTGGTTGCCAAGCACCGAGTAAACCCCTAGTTTGGCTTTCAATCGCCTGAACTCGTTCAGATGAGGCTCTGCCTCTGCTGCTGCATTATTGACAAGGTCTCCGGTAAAGAAGACGAGGTCTGGTTTCAATTCAAGGATACGATCAATGGCCGAACCAAAGAATCCGGAAGACGAGAAGCTGCCTGCATGCAGGTCGGAAATCTGGGCAATGGTTAACCCGTCAAATGCTGGCGGTAGGTCATCGAAGACCACTGTTTTCTTTTTCACCTGAATATTGAAGGCAGTCCGTACCATTCCGTAAACCATGGTACTGAACGGAATGGCTGCAGCAATCAATCCAAGTTGCGAAACGAACTTTCTCCGTTCGCTCAGAAAACCATCATCCTCGGATTGGAACATACCGAGTAAACCTTTCGTGACACGGAAAAGATCCTCTCCGAGCAAGAATAGAACTCCAATGAGTTTCGGTACCAGCATGACCAGCAATAAACTGAAGATGTAATAGCGTACGTGGTTCGGCCATGATACTTTGATGGAGCTGAGAATCACCAGTAAAACGGTCAGTACGCTGAGTAACCAGAATCCAACATTCAGGGTCATTCGCCACCGGACGCTAAGATCAGAACCAACAGTTCGAACCAATTGAAAGAAATA
>JBFHEW010000240.1:0-5016 GCA_041583955.1 Bacteroidia bacterium
ATGAGGTCAAAACCATCATTGGAGAGGCTTATTACACATCGCAGATAGCCAAAGAAAACGTCCGGTTGTTGAAGGAGAACATTGCCAATATGGAAAAAACCCTGGCGGAGACCGGTGCACTCTACAAAGAAGGTTTTGCCGAAGAGATGGACGTGGAGCAGTTGGATCTACTCATGAACCAAATGCAGAACCGCCTGAAACAGGCAGAACGGCAACATGAGGCCACGCTCAATCTTCTCAAATACAAGATGGGTATGCCCATTGAAACCAAGATCAACCTATCTGATGATCTGGAAACGCTCTGGACATTGCAATCGAACGAGGAACTGATGGCCATGGAACTGGACCTGAACAGCAATCTGGCATACGACCTGATCAAACAGGACGTGGTGATGCATGGTTACCTCGTAAAGCTCGAAGAATCGAAGTACTACCCTCGTTTGAATGCCTTTTTCGATTACAAGCAGCAGGCATTCCGACAGGAGTTCAGCTTCTTTGATTTCGATAGATCGTGGTATCCGCAAACCCTTTGGGGAGTGCAGCTATCGGTACCCATCTGGGATAACCTAGGAGGCGTGGCCAGCATCAAGAAAGCAAAACTCGAGCAGCAGAAGGTCAAGAACCGACTGGCCGATACGGAACAGGCCTTGAAACTGCAAGCGGTGACGGCCAAGAGCAATTTCGCTTCGGCTTTGGAGCAACTCGATACCAGCACCGAGAACATTGACCTCGCTTTGCGCATCAGAGAAAAGACATTGATCAAATACAACGAGGGTCTGGCCTCCAGCATGGAACTCACTACTGCAGAAAACCAACTCATTCAAGCACAGGCAGATTACATCAGTACTCTGTTCAGCGCCATGAATGCGAAACTTGAAATGAAAAAAGTACTTGAAAACAACTGATAGAAACGCCATCCTTATCATGAAAAACAACATCATTGTATTTACAGTCCTGCTAGCACTGGCATCGTGCGGTGGCGAGAAGACCTTGGAAGAACGAAAGGCCATACTGGAAGCCAAGAAAGTTGAGTTGGCCAAACTCGAGAACGAGGTGATGAAGATGGAGCAGCAATTGCTTGCTGAGGATCCATCTCTCGGTGAAAAGAAAAAATCGGGCGTTCTGGTTCAGGTGAAAAAAGTTGCACCGGAGCAATTCGAGCACTACTTCGAAGTGAACGGAAGTCTTGAAGCAGTGGAACAGGCCAACATAAGCCCTGAACAAGGCGGACAGATAAAGCAGATACTGGTGAAAGAAGGCGACAGGGTCTCTGCCGGAACGGTACTTGCCAAACTCAACACCAGCGTTTTTGCCACCAATCTTGATGAGTTGGATAAAGGAATTGAGCTGGCCCAGACCGTTTACGACCGTCAGGCGCGCCTTTGGGAGCAGAAGATCGGTTCCGAAATTCAGTACCTCCAAGCCAAGAACCAGTTGGAGAACCTGCAGAAAAGACGCGAAACACTTTTGGCACAGATGGCCATGAGCACGGTGAAGGCGCCATTCACCGGTGTGGTTGACCGTATCTGGCAAAAAGAAGGCGAACTGGCCGCACCTGGTCAGCCGCTACTTACCCTGGTGAACATGAGCGAAATGAAGGTGAAGGCAGACGTTTCCGAAAACTACGTTCAGGCTGTGAAACAGAACGCCATGGTCGATGTGGATTTCCCTTCATTCGGCATTACCACCAAGGCACCGATCCGCCAGGTAAGCAACATCATCAACCCGTCAAACAGAACATTCAGCGTGGAGGTACGAGTGCCCAATTCCAACGGGATGCTGAAGCCAAATGGTATTGCCACACTGAAGATAAAGGACTTTGAATTGAGCGATGCGTTGGTTGTGCCGGCCATAGCCATTGGAAAAGATGCCAAAGGCGCCTTTCTTTTCGTGATAACCGAACAAGATGGAGAACCGAAGGCCGTGAAGAAGTACGTGGTCACCGGGCGTACAAGTGGTGGACAGACACGCGTGGTTGATGGACTATCGGTCGGTGACCGTGTTGTGGTAGAAGGCTACAACGAAATAGCCAACGGAGACCTGGTACGGATCCAAGGATAAAATGCTTCGCGCTTTGAAGGATCTCATTCATCTGAAGATGTTGAAACTCAAGGCCTGCAACTTGTAACTAAGTATTATGAGCAACGAAACACAAGATAAGAAAGGCGTGCTGAAGGAGTTCGGGTTATCTACCCTCTCACTGAAGAACAGCACCAGCGTACTGATCCTCACATTCCTGATCGTTTGCGGAGGAATTCTGGCATACTCCACCATGCCGAAGGAGCTGTTCCCAGAAGTGGTAATGCCGCAGATCTATGTACGCACGGTGTACCCAGGAAACTCCCCGGTTGACATTGAGAACCTGATCACTCGCCAGATAGAAAAGGAGATCAAGCCGCTGAAGGGCATCAATGAGATGACCTCCACATCGGTTCAGGACAACTCCATCATCATTGTTGAATTCAACACCGATGTACCCGTGGAAGAAGCGCTTTCCGATGTGAAAGATGCCGTGGACAAGGCGAAAAGCGACCTGCCTTCCGACCTCGACATGGAGCCCATGGTGATGGATGTGAACATGAGCGAAATGCCCGTGATGAACATCAACCTCTCTGGAGATTACAGCGTTGACGACCTGAAGGAGTATGCAGAAATGCTTCAGGACAAAATGGAACTCATTCCGGAAGTTTCGTCTGTTGACCTGCGTGGCGCCCTGGAACGCGAGATAAACATCAATGTGGATGTGAATCGCATGGAGGCCGTTGAAGTGAGCTTCAATGATATTGAAAGCGCCATTGGTTACGAGAACATGAGCATCTCTGGCGGTGATATCCTCATGGATAAGACCCGCAGAACCATACGCGTATCAGGCGAATACACCACTATGGATCAGATCGCCAATACCATCATCAAGGCAGAATTCGGGAACATCATTTACCTACGCGACATTGCCACGGTAGAAGATGGCTACAAGGAACGCGAAAGCTATGCCCGATTGGACGGCAATCCGGTCGTTTCACTCGACATTGTGAAAAAATCAGGAGAAAACCTTCTCAACGCCACCGACCAGGTGTTTGCCATCTTGGAAGAGGCCAAGGAGAATCGTTTCCCTTCCGACCTTAAGATCACCATCACCAACGACCAGAGCAACCAGGTCCGAGGGCAACTACTGAACCTGGAGAATAGCATCTACTCTGGCGTTATTCTCGTGGTCATCGTATTGCTTTTCTTCCTCGGTCTGCGCAACGCGCTTTTCGTTGGGATCGCCATTCCGCTTTCAATGCTGTTGAGTTTCATGGTGCTGGGTTCGATGGGGGTCACCATCAACATGATGGTACTTTTCGCACTCATTCTGGCGCTCGGTATGTTGGTCGACAATGGTATTGTCACCATTGAGAACATCTACCGCTTATACTCATCGGGCATGTCCAAGAAAGACGCTGCGCGCTACGGTGTTGGCGAGATCGCTGTTCCGATCATTTCATCCACAGCAACCACATTGGCTGCCTTTGCCCCCCTCCTATTCTGGGATAGCATCATGGGCGAATTCATGAAATTCCTACCCATCACCCTCATTGTTGTTCTGGGATCATCCCTTTTCGTAGGATTGGTTGTGAACCCCGTGTTCGCTGCCCTTTTCATGCAGAAGGAAGTGAAAACCGGCATCAACTGGAAATCGCTGATCATCTCTGTTTCCATCGAGATCGTGTTGAGTGTGGTCTTCTACGTGATGGGAATGTTCAGTATGGGAACCATCTTCGCTACACTGGCGGTACTGACCGTTATCAATGCATTTGTACTGCGTCCGGTTTCCTCGTGGTTTCAGAACAGTTTTCTTGTTTGGCTGGAAGACATCTATCTCAGAACACTTCGAGTGTCGCTTACTACCTGGAGACCGTTTGTCATCTTCATTTCCACGTTGGTTCTGTTCTTTGCCTCCATCTTCATTGTGGCAATTGTTGGGCCTGATGTTGAGTTCTTCCCGGCCAACGACCCTAAATACGTGAACATTTTCGTTGAAGCTGCCTCCGGTACCGACATCGAAAAAACCAACGAAACCATTCTTGACATTGAGGCAGAGGTTCAGGAGATCATTGACCCGTACCGCGCATGCGTCAACTCGGTTGTAACGAACATCGGAGAAGGTTCTAACGACCCTATGGATGGGCCGCCCGCAGGAGAAACCCCTAACAAGGCCAAGATCACCATCTCGTTCAAGGAATTTGAATTCCGAGAAGGCATTTCATCTTCAGATGTGATGAAGGCCCTCAGCGAAAAGCTGACCAAACGTCCGGGAATAATCATGAATGTGCAGAAGAACCGCGAAGGACCACCGGCCGGAAAGCCGATAAACATTGAGGTGAGCGGTGAAGAGTTTGAAACACTGATCGCCACTGCCGAGAAGCTGAAAGCCGACATTGCCGCCAAGAACATCCCTGGAGTAGAAGGTCTGAAATTGGATCTGGAAACAGGCAAACCGGAGATACTTGTCAACGTGGACCGTGGTCGTGCGCGCATGTTCGGTCTGAGCACCGCGCAGATCGGAAGCACTCTCAGAACAGCGCTTTATGGTAAGGAGATAAGCAAATTCAAAGATGGCGAAGACGATTACCCCATCATGCTGAAGTTGCAGGACAACTACCGCTACGATGTAAGCTCGTTGCTCAACCAGCGCATCACCTTCCGCGACATGACCACCGGCAAAATCAAGCAGGTACCGATCTCTGCTGTGGCAGACATCTCGTTCACCAGTTCATACGGTGCCATTAAAAGAAGGGATCAGGATAGGACCATCACCATCTGGAGTAACGTTATTGAAGGGTACAATGCCACAAACATCAACGCGCAGATACAGGAGGATTTTGCCGATTATCCGATGCCTGACGGCTACTCGTTGCGATTTACAGGTGAGAGCGAAGAACAGGAAAAGGCAGCTGCTTTCCTAAGCAAGGCGTTCATGATCGCCATTGCGCTCATCGTGCTGATACTCGTGTCGCAGTTCAACTCGGCCATCAA
>JBFHEW010000241.1:0-5013 GCA_041583955.1 Bacteroidia bacterium
GCATACCAACGGTTTGCAGAATTGAATTTTGTTTAAGTTTGTCGCGATTTAAAAACCTACCAAAAGCAGATAATCATGTCTGATATTGCATCAAGAGTAAAAGCTATCATCGTAGATAAATTGGGTGTTGACGAGAACGAAGTAACACCAGAAGCTAGCTTCACAAATGATCTGGGAGCGGATTCGTTGGATACGGTGGAGCTGATCATGGAATTTGAGAAGGAATTCAATATTGCCATTCCGGACGATCAGGCTGAGAACATCGGTACTGTTGGCGAGGCGATAAAGTACATCGAAGAGAACGCTAAGTAAACTTCTCCCCTTTCAAAAGGGAAAAAACAGTATTACCCGCTTCCCATCCGCCCGAGGCGGACACGGGAAGCGGGTATTTAAGTTAAAAATGGAGCTAAAACGCGCAGTCATAACAGGCATCGGAGCCCTTACACCCATCGGCAATACGCTTGATGAGTATTGGGGAAATCTGGTTGCGGGTAAAAGTGGCGCTGCTCCGATCACGCACTTCGATGCCTCGAAGTTCAAGACCCAGTTTGCCTGCGAAGTGAAGAACTTCAATCCGGAAGACCATTTTGACCGGAAAGAAGCGCGGAAACTCGACCCATTTGCACAGTATGCATTGGTAACAGCTACCGAAGCCTGGGCTGATTCAGGCCTGAACGAAGAGCTTATTGATCTGGACCGTGCCGGTGTGATCTGGGGTTCGGGCATAGGTGGCCTCAAGACATTCTACGAAGAATGCACGGAGTTCGCCTCGGGCGATGGTACGCCTCGTTTCAACCCGTTCTTCATCCCGAAGATGATCGCTGATATTGCCGCAGGTCATATATCCATGAAATGGAACCTACGGGGACCCAATTTCACCACTGTTTCGGCCTGCGCCTCATCAACCAACTCACTGATCGATGCGTTCAACTACATCCGGTTGGGCCAAGCAGACATCATTGTTTCTGGAGGTTCGGAAGCTGCCGTGAATGAGGCCGGTGTGGGAGGATTCAATGCCATGAAAGCCCTTTCGCAACGGAATGACTCGCCAGAAACGGCCTCGCGCCCGTTCGATATTGACCGTGATGGCTTTGTGCTGGGAGAAGGTTCCGGTTGCCTTATAGTGGAAGAATTGGAACATGCCTTGGCCCGTGGCGCCAAGATCTATGCAGAGATCGTTGGTGGAGGAATGAGCGCTGATGCACATCACATCACGGCTCCACACCCGGAAGGACTCGGTGCCATGAATGTCATGCGGAATGCCCTTCGGGATGCAGGCATGCAGCCAAGCGACATCGACTACATCAATGTTCACGGAACGAGCACACCTCTTGGCGATATTGCCGAATCGAAGGCCATACGCGAGGTTTTCGGAGAAGACGCATTCAAGCTGAACATCAGTTCAACCAAGTCAATGACCGGACACCTGTTGGGTGCTGCCGGGGCCATAGAGGCCATTGCGTGTGTCATGGCGGTGAAGAACGATGTGGTTCCGCCTACCATCAACCATTTCACAGATGACCCTGAGTTCCACCCTGATTTGAATTTCACATTCAATAAGGCTCAGAAAAGAACCGTGAATGCGGCCCTGAGCAACACCTTCGGATTCGGTGGACACAACGCTTCGGTCATCGTTAAGAAGTTCGTTCCATAAATCCGGTACCATTGCTCAACTCGCTTCGCAGCTTTTTCAGTAAAGACAAGGAACTGACTCAAGCAATGCGGAACCTGTTGGGTTTCGTTCCACGGAACATCTCGGTTTACCGGTTGGCACTCATACACCGTTCGGCCGGAGAAAGGCTTGCAGACGGAACGCTCATCAGCAATGAACGATTGGAGTTCTTGGGCGATGCCGTGCTGAGTGCCGTTGTTGCCAAATACCTCTTTCAACGCTTTCCGTTCGAGAATGAAGGATTCCTGACCGAAACACGCTCCAAGGTGGTGAGCAGGAAGAACCTCAATGACCTTGCCCTCAAACTCGGCCTTCCGGAATTGGTGACCAAGGACCAAGTGAATAACCGTACGGGCTCGTCCTTAGGCGGAGATGCCCTGGAGGCATTGATCGGGGCCATCCTGCTCGACCGCGGTTTTCAAGCGGCAGAGAAGTTCATTCTGGACAGGATGATGGACAATTTCATTGACCTGGACCAACTGCTCAAAGAAGACGCTAACTTCAAAAGCCGGCTCATTGAATGGTGCCAGAAAGAAAAATGCACCTTTGAGTTTGAAGTATTGAATCACAGAAAGGACGGCAACAGGCCATCTTTCACCATACAGGTGAAAATAGATGGTAAGCCCAGCGGCACGGGAACCGACCGAACTAAAAAACGTGCAGAACAGGCCGCTGCAAAGGAGGCCTGCGAAAAGTTGAACATCCTGGTTTAACAAACCATCATTTATTTCGTTCCCATTGCCTGAGCAACGTATCAATGATACCTTTGGTAATACGAAATGAAACTGAACGCACTAGACTGGCTACCCACAGAACCGGACTTTGAACTGTTCCACATATACTGTCACCAGAAAGATTACAGATTGTGTTATGCCCTTAACGAGCATTTCCATTCCGACTTTTCGCGCATCAAGGATTTTCTGGAAGAAGAAGGGAAACCTCACCTTCCTACCTATTCTCAGTTCTCCTATGCCGATGAGGTCACGCACAAGGAGTACTACCTCATCAGCAATCAGCCGTTGCTAAAGGAGTTGGTTGCCCGCGAGGGAGACCTTTTTGCACTGGAACAACCGGAACTTCTGATCCCCGAACTTCCAAAGGTAGACTACTTCTTTCTGGCCTACGGACAATTTGAGGAGGCAGAATTGAACGATATTGAAGACCAACTGAACCTGATCACGTTGATCAATGCGGCCAAACGCGTGGATCCGACATCATTACCATCCTACATAAATCTTATGCACTAATGAATTTCAACAAAACAAAGATCATTGCAACCATCGGACCTGCCTCTTCCTCAAAGGAAATGCTGCGCAGCCTGGTTGAAAGCGGTATGAGCATCGCCAGACTTAACTTCTCGCACGGAAGCCACGAAGACGTTCTCCAGATCATAAAGAACATCCGCGAGCTGAATGACGAGCTAGGCCTGCACATCGGTCTGTTGGCCGACCTACAAGGACCCAAGATCCGACTTGGAGAGGTGAAAGACGGTGGCGTGCAGATAAAAAGCGGCCATCAACTCACCATCACCACCAAGAAATGCGTGGGCGATGATAAGAAAGTGTACCTCAGTTATCCGGAATTCCCGAAAGACGTTGCCGAGGGCGATACCATCCTCATAAACGATGGAAAACTGGTGCTGCAGGTAACCGGAACCGACCGTAAAACAGAGGTAACCGCCACTGTCGAGCACGGAGGTTTGATGGAATCGCGAAAAGGCGTCAACCTGCCGAACACCAAAATATCCATGCCGTGCCTCACCGAAAAGGACCTGGACGATCTTGAATTTGCTGTGAAGCAGGACGTGGAGTGGATCGGGCTTTCATTCGTGAGACGCTCAGAAGACGTTATTGAACTCAAAAACCTGATAAAGCAACTTGGCGGAAAAAGCAAGGTCGTTGCCAAAATTGAGAAGCCCGAAGCGGTTAGGGACCTCAACAACATCATTCGCGAAACAGACGCGGTGATGGTGGCCCGAGGCGACCTTGGTGTTGAAATTCCTATGCAAGAGGTTCCGGTGGTGCAGAAACAGATCGTAAAGAAGTGCATCAACGAATCGAAACCCGTAATCATTGCCACCCAAATGATGGAAAGCATGATAACCAACCCCGCTCCCACCCGTGCTGAGGTGAACGATGTGGCCAATGCCGTGCTTGACGGTGCAGACGCTCTCATGCTAAGTGGCGAAACCAGTGTTGGCGACCATCCCGCATTGGTGGTAAAGGCCATGTACAGCATCATCCGTCACCTCGAAATAAAAGGCGACATCTACTATCGCACGGTAAAACCCATTTCCAGCATCGAAAGAACCATCACCGACTCCATCTGCCAAACATCCGTCACCTTGGCAGAACAGTCTGACGCCAAAGGTATCATCACCATGACCAACTCCGGTTACACGGCCTTCAAAATTGCCAGTTACCGACCCAAAGCCAACATTTTCGTCTTTACCGACAACCGCTACATCCTCAATATGCTCAGCCTGGTATGGGGCGTTCGCGGCTTCTTTTACGACAAATACGTGAGCACCGACCACACCATTGCCGACCTCAAACTGCGTCTCAAACGCGAAGGAATGGTCAAAGAAGGCGACCTCGTCATCAACATTGCAAGTATGCCCATCACCGAGCGCGGGCAATCTAACATGATGAAGTTGAGCATGGTTAATTGACCTAGGGCGTTCCCCACGCCAAAAAAGCGTGGGTCGGGCTGTACGCTGTATCTTTTCTTCGTTCCTCAGAAAAGGATGCCGCTCCCATCCCTAACGCAACCGGTGTCTGCAAGCCTCAGCGCTATTTCCTAGATTTGATCCACTAAATACGAACACATGCCTTTAAATATAAAATTGATGGCCGAGATCTGCGAAGTGGCAGGCGCGCCAGGTTATGAAAAACGGATCCGCGACATCGTCTTGCGCGAGGTTACACCACTGGTAGACGAAGTTTCGGTAGACAACCTCGGAAACGTGACCGCCATCAAACGCGGAAAAGACCGCAAGAAAGTGATGATCGGTGCCCACATGGACGAGATCAGCTTCATGGTAACACACATCGAAGAAGGAGGGTTCCTGCGTTTCCACACGCTTGGAGGCTTCGACCCGAAAACACTCACCGCCCAGCGCGTCATCGTTCACGGAAAAAAAGACCTCATCGGAGTAATGGGCTCAAAACCCATCCACGTAATGACCACCGAGGAGCGCGCCAAGCTACCCAAGACCACCGATTACTTCATCGATATGGGCATGTCAAAGGAGGAAGTGGAGAAATACGTGTCGGTAGGTGACGTGATCACCCGCGAGCGCAAACTCATCGAAATGGGAAATTGCGTCAACTGCAAGAGTA